>JBDRAU010000064.1:0-8789 GCA_043823315.1 bacterium | reverse complement strand
TAGACAAGCTCAAGAGGAATTTGAGACCGACAAAAATTGTTGAGCTTAATTTTATATCAAATGATGGCGGAGAGATTAATGCTGATTATTCGCTTGAATTTCCATATTTGTACAAAACTACGCCAATTCCGAGCGCGACTGCAGTCCCGAAAGGAGAGAATTAATCGTGAAAGAGAAATTCTTACCAATAGTTTCCGGGTTTATCCTAACGCTTCTTGTGATTATATTAGCGATCTTTTTCTTCTCAAAACCAAACAAAATCGAGACAAATCCGAGCGAATTCTTATCCGGCGATACCGAGGTTCAGGAGCTCAAAAATGTAGTCAAAGAACTTAACAATTTTGGCGATCTTCCCCGTACGACTGATTCGGGTAGCCAAGGAAGGTCGAATCCATTCGATTCATATTAAAATGAACAAGATAAATCAAACACAAGAGTTTATAGAATTTCTGGAACATCAAGGAATTGTTTCAACTGATGAAATCGCATCGCTTGCAGATTTAGATTGTCCTGAGGACGTTTATGAAACTCTTGTGAATCGGGGCGGATCAGATGTTGAATTAATTAAAGCTTATGCGCAGTTTAATGAGGTGCCGTTTATCGAGCTTCACGAGATAGACCAAAAGGCCAATTCTATTTTGGATCAAAAGCTTCAACAAAAATTTGGCTTCATTCCGTTTTACGTTGAAGAGAATTCCAAAATCTTGCAAGTTGCTTTGACCGATCCTGTTAAATATGCAGCTCTTAATCGAAAAGTACTTGATAAAATTGAGCGGCGGCTCGGTTATAAAATTGAGATATTACTCACACCCCAAAGCCAAGCCGACAAGGTATTTAAAGATGATCGCCCGAACCCAGACGGGCAAATAACCGAAGAAGATCACAAAGCAGAACAGATCTTTACGGGCAAAGTCGATCTTCAAATGGTCAAGGACATTGCCTCTTCCGGTGATGGAGCGAACTTGCTTCAATCTCTTTTAGCTTATGCACTTTCTCGGCGAGCAGATGAGCTCATTTTTGAACCTTTTGAAAATAGAATTTCGATCAAACTGATTCTCTATGGCGAGAAACATTCTTTGTTAACGATTCCGTCTAATCTTCTTGAAGAAGTTACTTTGCGAGCCAAGACTCTTGCTCGTCTCAACTTGGAGCAAACCCGCGTTCCCCAATCAGGCCGGTTCGAACTCAATTTATTAAAAGACAGACCTAGCAATATTTTGTTCTCGTCCCTTCCGACTATTTCCGGCGAAAGACTCTCTTTCAAGGTCTTGCCAAATTCAGATGAAATTCCGCAGTTTAAAAATTTGGGAATGGATGAGAGTTCGCTTCAAAAAGTTGAAAGAGCGCTGAACGGAGGTTTTGGCATGGTGGTTGTTGCGAGTGTGAGAAAATCGGGCAGATCTACCACTCTTGCCTCGATGATGAAAGAATTGTCGACAAGAGGACTTGATGTAATATCGCTCGAAGAAGAGGTGACCTATACATTGGAGGGTGTGAACCAAGTGGTTTCAAAAAGCGAGATGGGTTTTGGCCCCGCGGAAGCGCTTCGCGCAATTTTTAAACAATCTCCCGCGGTAGTTGCAGTCGATGAACTTACAAGTCATGAGGAGATGAGCTTGGTCTTGCACGGTGCTCTTTCAGGCAAACTGGTTCTGGCGGGAATGTTTTCTAAGGATGCTACACAAGCTTTGATCAATCTCTCAAATCTTACAGGCGAGCCCTATTTAATTTCTTCGGCAGTTAAATTAATTATATGTCAGAGATTAGTTAGAAAAATCTGCACGCATTGCAAGGTAGAAATTGAAGTTTCAGTTTCCGTTGAAGACAAAATTAAAAGCGAGCTTGGGAGCAATGATTTTGTGAGATTTTATCGTGGAGAAGGATGCGAGCACTGCCAAGGGGGATTTTCCGGACGGATCGCCCTGTATGAGGTTTTGGAGGTTATGGATGAAATTGTGGATATGATTATAGCCAAGACTTCTTATGAAGAAGTGAGAAGAGCAGCCATTGAATCTGGTATGATTACATTAAGACAAGACGGCCTTCGCAAGGCCTCGCTTGGTTTGACTACAATTGACGAAGTAATTAAAGCAACGCGATTTGAGGATTCAGATGGATGATGTAACAATTTTAAAAGGAATTTTTTCAAAAGCGATCAAATCACGCGCCAGCGATTTGCATTTAATTGGTGAAGAGAAACCGATTATCAGGGTTGATGGCAAACTGATGGCACTTCCCGAAGAAAAAAAGTTGTCGGTTGATGAGTGCGAAAACATTATTGCGCAAACCTTAAAAAAAGAACAAGCTGAAGTGCTAAAAGAGCAAAAAGAAATTGACTTTTCTTTTAATTTTGATGGATCACGGGTGAGGGCTAATATTTATTTTGAAAAGGGAAGGGTGGCTGGCTCGTTTAGATTTATTCCCGCCAAAGTCAAAACCTTCAAGGAGCTTGGCTTGCCTCCGATCATTCAACAGTTTGCTAATTTAGAAAAGGGACTTTTGATTATTACCGGACCGACGGGGCAGGGAAAATCTACGACGATTGCATCGTTGATTGAATATATCAACCAAAATTTTGCGCGCCACATCGTTACTATTGAGGATCCGGTTGAATATCTGTTTAAAAATGGCAAAAGCATTGTTTCACAAAGAGAATACGGCACTGATACGAGGAGCTTTGCCCGGGCGCTTAAAAGCGCGCTTCGGGAAGATGCCGACGTTGTTTTTGTCGGGGAAATGAGGGATTTGGAAACTTTTGATGCGGTTTTGACTTTGGCGGAGGCGGGACACTTGGTTTTTACAACTCTTCACACCAATGAAGCTGCTCAAACCCCCTCCAGAATTGTTGATGCGTTTCCCAAGAACCAGCAGGTTCAAGTTCGTCAGCAGCTGGCTAATGTCTTATCCGGAATTGCTTCGCAACGCCTTGTACAAAGAGCAAACAACGAGGGACGAGTGCCGGCTTGCGAGATCATGGTTGCCAATCCGGCCATAAGAAACTTGATTCGCGAGGGAAAGGATCATCAAATTCAATCTGTTATTCAAACCAGCGCCAACGAGGGGATGATTTCACTTGATCAAGTATTGGCTGATTTTGTCGCGAGGGGCGAAGTTACTTTAGAAGAAGCGCTTTTGTGGGCTAGCGATCCTAGGCAATTCAAACAAATGGTCTTTTAGAGTTATGAAACCTGTCAATTTTTTCAATTTCCGCCGAGTTAGCGCAAAAGACAAGGCCCTTTTTACGAGGGCTCTCGCCGCTGCAATTGAAGCGGGTATACCTATTTTAAAGGCAATTACAATTGTATCTGGGGAGGTAAGCAATAAATATTTGCGTCAAATTGGTGAATCTATTTCTTCGGGTATAGAACGGGGCGAAAAATTATCGACCGCTTTAAAGAAATTCCCCGATGTTTTTGATGAGGTGTACGTATATTCTATCGCGGCTGCCGAGGCAAGCGGACGGATGGAAGAAATACTTAAGGATTTGGCCGATCAGCAGGAAAATGAATACAAGATGCAATCTGCCATCAAAGGCGCAGTTGCCTATCCCTTGCTTGTTCTCTTTACCATGATCGTCGTAACGCTTTTTTTTGATGGCAATCGTGGTGCCGAGAGTTCAAAGTATAATGACCGAGGTGAATTTGGATATTCCCGCTTCTACTCAAATACTTCTCTCAAGCTCAATCTTTATTTCCAAATATTGGTACATAGTTTTACTCGGAATTATCGGACTCGTTTTGTGGCTTAGAATTTTTTCGAAAACTGAAATTGGAAGAATGTTTTTTAGTCGACTCGTTATTAATCTTCCGATTATCGGCTCAATGTATACCAATGTTTATATGTCTAGGTTCACCAAAACGTTCTTAACTCTCTCTTCTGCGGGGGTTTCGCTTCTAAAAAGCATTGATCTAGTTGGAAAAGTAATTGACAATATGGTTTTGGAGAAAGTTTTACAAAAAGCCAGAGATGATGTCGAGAGGGGAATTCCGATGTCGGACTCTTTGTCCAAGAGCCATGTTTTTCCCCAGCTTGTAACCCAGATGATTACTGTTGGCGAGCAAACCGGAAAACTAGATGAAGTTTTTACTTCTCTTGCGGAGCTTTATGACGGCGAATCGGAGCGGAATATTTCTATGATTACTTCGCTATTGGAGCCGATACTGCTCCTTGTTGTCGGCCTTGGTATTGGCATTATTGTTTTTGCAATTATTATCCCGATTTATCAAGCTACCAATTTAATTTAGGAGTTTTATGCCATTTCAACATTTCTCACGATTTCAAATAATTCTTGCCTATACGATTGGATTAGTGCTTGTTTTTTTTATCGCTTCTTCGACCAGAGCTTCTTTCGATAAAGCCCGCGAACAATATAATAAAGATCGCTTAGGTGATATCGAGTCTGCTTTAAATTTTATGATCGAGCGAAAGGCGAATTTTAACAAGGTGTTTACTGATTGTGTTAATAGTTGGTGCCCTATCGATGATTCGATAAGTGCAAAAATTATCAATACTGATACTGATCCGGCTAGCCAGCTTTTGATCGAAGTGCCAAAAACTGCAGACAAGGAGAATTTTATCTTGAAAGTTTTGGGAAGTGATTCTTACATTATTCAAGGTCCAACCGATAGAAGAAAATCACTTTGCTGGATAATCTCAGCAGACAAAAAAAACTCAAACATTTCAAAAGATGCTCCGACTGATTGTTTATAAACATGAACATTCTTAAAATAACTTTTATTCTTCTTTGCGCACTTTGGTCTATCGTTGTAGCTTATACAAAACACCATTTTGGATGGGATTTCCTTCTTCTGATTTTCCCGCTTTTGCTTCTCGTTTATTCGTCCTTTGAAGACCTGAAAGAAAAACAAATTAATTGGATGCTAGTTGTTTTGTTTATTGTTTTCTCTCTTTTATATTTTTTCAAAGTTTACGGTTTTAATCTTGCACTCTTGGGGCTGGGAGCATTTTTTTGTTCAATCATCCCTCTTTTTTTAGTTGTAGTGAGCCGCGAGAGATGGATGGGCTGGGGCGATGTTTTATTGGCTTTTGGCGTAGGAGCTCTTAACGGTTATCCAAACTCGCTTGTGGCTATTCTTGTTGCTTTTTGGGCCGGCGCTCTTTTTGGTATAATTGCAATAGGTGTTAACAAAAAAGCAAAAACTCTTGCTTTCGGGCCGTATCTGCTAGTTGGTTGCCTTGTTGCTCTTCTTTTTGCAGATCAGGTCATAGCTAAGTATTATAATTTGATCGGTTTTTAGAAAACATGAAAAAATTAAGAGCTTTTACATCGCTGGATTTAATCGTTGTTATTGGACTTATTTTGGTTTTATTTGGCGCATCAATGATTACATATTCAAGGACGCTCAATAAACAAAGAGATACCGAAACGATTGCTCTTGCAAACCAAATTTATTCTCTTGTGGGCGATTATCGCGAGGATAATTTTAGGCTTTTTCCCTTGCCCGACAAAATAGAGAGCAGTTCCGGTTATCTCTCGGTGGTTGTTTCTTCGCCTGATGCAAATTTCCTGAGAATTTTGCTAGGAGAATCGTTTTCTCGTGCAGTTGACGACAACGATCTTGCCGATAATGTCGTTTATCTGGTTAAGGGTGATGGCTCGGAGGCGGCTGTTGTTATCAGATCTCTTGAAGTATTAACTGATCGCTGTAACACCAAAGAGCCAAACCTTGATCAAATAATCGATGAGTATCTCATTCGTGATCCATCGGCCTGTTATTTCCAAAAGTTTACTGCAAATTAATATGAATCGATCTCTTAAATCGTTTGGTCTAATTGAAGCAATGATCTCGACTTTTATAATTCTTTTATTTGTCTCGGCGATTGCTTTTCTGTCGGTCAAAATGGTTATTAATTATAAAAAAAGTATTTCCGAAGATAATGCAAAAAAAATTGCAGAGGAATTTCTTTCGAGAACAGAAGTATTGCGCGAATTTAATCGGGTTTCCTTCGATAACGGTAACGATATAGGCAAAATACCAATTAGTTGTTTTGATTCCTCAAAATCAATCTCCTGCCAAAATTTTATTCTTGATGATTTTCCTCTCGCGGAATATCCGTTTGGGAACTTCATTCGTCCGGGAAGCGATCAGTATTTGGAGGTGAACCGAGATTTTATCGCCGGGGAAAAACAGAAAAGCTATGGTTATAAAATTAACTCCAAAGTTGTCGATATTTCCGAGGATAAAAAAAATGTCGAAATCAAAATTATCTGGGAAGATAATGGCCAAAAAAGTTTTTCGACCAGCTTCCACTTTAATAATCTAAAATGAAAATAGTTTCTTTTTCCCCAGCCGAGATGATCATAACCGGAATAATAATAGCGATTTTATTTTTTTCGAGTATTGATTTGGTGATAAATTTAAGCAAAAATGACGCGGTTTTAGAAAACGAAAAAACCGTCAGTGAGTGTTCTGCTTCACTTACTGAGGTTATTTCAAACGAATTTAACTCGAGTGGAAAGGTCTATGGCGCAACAATTGAAAATGATAAGCCGAACTTAATTAACTTGGACGAAAACGCTACTGGTGGCAGGGGTTTTTCGGCTTTTGCAATTTTAGCAAAACAAAACGGACGCGATTATTTAAAGATTTTTCACAAAAAGTTGGTTTCAGGCAATAGGGCGAGCTACTATTATTATATTTATCAACTACCAAACGGCTCGGGTGATAATTTTGATCAAAGTGCTCTTGAAAACATCAAAAAAATTGGTGAAAGTGATCTTTTGGGTAGTAGCTGTTACGCGGGTGTTTCTGACAACGGGAAAGAGGAACCGTTTTCGCTTCAGATTGGGTCAAAATATCAGAATGAGTCAAAGGCGGTAGTGCTTAGACTGAGAGACTCTATTTATTTAAATAATAATCAATCAGTTTTTTCCGATATCAACATTATGGAAGTGAAATGAAATTAAAAGGATCGGCAATTTTGGTTTCCCTGCTCTTGGGTCTCTTCTTGTCGATAATTTTAATTTCAGTGATGTTGTCCTCGAATTCCAAAATTTCTAAAATGCTTACATCGTCGGCGCAAGGTCAAGCCTATTTTGCCGCTTTTTCTGGAATTGAAGATGGCAAGGTTTTGTATGAAAAAAATAAAGAAGACAAAAAGAATCTTTTTGAACTTAACGAAAGAGAAGAGGTTTTTGAAAGTAACGGGCGAAAAGCGTATTACAACATCTTATTTGAAATGAGTTCATTGTCTTTTGGAAAAAATTTTAACTCTTCCGCTTGGTATGGAAATAGTCAAAAGGCAATATCTGACGATGCCTTGCAAGTTGAAGGGGACGGGGAACTCAAGGTGGATCTTACGTATTTGTTTTCAAAGCCAGCGCTTTTCCGGCCAACAAAAATAACCATTTATTTTTCTGATCCTTTTTCTCAAAATCAGCAAGGGTTTTTGGAGGAAAATGCCAACTCTTCGGCAGCGTCTGGCGTTAGCTACTCGCTTCAAAAAAATGGCGGCGACGTTTCTTCTCAAGATGTTTCATCAAGCCAAGTTCATCAGCTCTCTGTAAATTCTATTGCTGAATGTATTAAAGAGAGCTGTGTTTTAAATATTCGATTTAATACTTCGAATGAAAATTCAAAATACTTTTTTGTCAAAATAAAAGCTCAGTCGGCAAGCAGAATTATTTTACCCACCAGAGATATTCCTGGCACTATTTATTTAAAATCAACCGGATATTTCTCTCTTGGGAAAGTTGAGCTTATACAAAAAATAAATTCTGACGGGGAGTTTTTGTCATTAGAAAAAAATGGGGTATACTGCGATCTGTCATGCAAAAAAGAAAAATAGATTTATGAAAAGACTTAAGATATTTACCGATGGGGGATCAAGGGGGTTTGCGGGCGGAACGCAAACCTAATACTTTTATTTAACGGGACTTATAATATGCAACATCTTAAAATTTTTACGGACGGGGGTTCGCGTGGTAACCCGGGCGAAGCGGCAATTGGTGCAATAATTTTAGACGATGAAGATGGTACTAAAATAACTGAAATCAGCAAAAAAATCGGTATTGCAACTAATAATGTTGCCGAATATAGTGCAGTTCTCGAATCCCTCGAATATGTCGAAAAAAATATCGGTAAATCGCAGATAGAGTTTATCCTGGATAGTGAGCTTGTGGTAAGGCAGCTCTGTGGGCTTTATAAAGTAAAAGACCAAAAATTGAAGGCTCTTTTTAATCAAATTAACAAAAAAATTATTTCAGTTGGTGGGCAGTGTCAATTTACTGCCGTTAAGCGAGAAAAAAACATCGAGGCAGATGCTCTTGTAAATAAAGCTCTGGATGGAAAATAAAAAAGCGGCCTATATCGGCCGCGATAATTTGTCCTGCCAACCGTAGCTCTTCGAGTCTGAGCTTGTCGAATGGGAGGACTCATCCCTCAGAGTCGAAGACCTTGGCGAAGGTTGGTGGCAGGGGCAGGATTCGAACCTGCGACCTCGAGGTTATGAGCCTCGCGAGCTACCAGACTGCTCTACCCTGCTTTACATAAAGATAATATCATTTTACCTTGATTTAGTCAATCTTAAGGTGTTGGTAGAATCATCAGGTAAAGAACTCTTTACATCTGTTAATTTTTTCTGTAAAATCTACTCGTAGTCGAAAAACACCGAACGGCTCAATCATTGAGGCGTTCAAAAATGGTAGCGTAGCTCAGTTGGTTAGAGCGAGGGAATCACAGACCTTTGCTGTCGAGGTTTGATAGTTTAGTAAAAATGGTAGCGTAGCTCAGTTGGTGAGAGCGAGGGAATCACAGACCATTGCGGTC
>JBDRAU010000063.1:0-8687 GCA_043823315.1 bacterium | reverse complement strand
TCGCGAAGCTCTACCGCTTCGTATTTTCCCGTGGAAGCTCCGGAAGGAACAGAAAATTTACCACAAGAATCATCCTCGAGGGTTACCTCGGCCTCAACGGTCGGATTGCCTCTTGAGTCAAGCACCTCGCGAGCGAAAATGTTTTTTATCTTCATACCCCACCTGTTTTACTCAACATAACTAAAATAACAGATTTAGGTCATGTTGGCTAGTGAAAAAATCTTGGAAACAATTTGAAACAGCATACACCCTAGCTACTGTCCTCCCAGAAGATGAATCTGTTTTTGAATTTTCTCTATACATCCCGTAAGTTCAAAGAGAATCTCATCTTCGCTAAACCGCATTATTTTCCAGCCAAGGGCTTTAAGAATCTTGTCCTTAGCTTGGTCTTTCTTCTGCTGGGACTTTATATTGTGGGCTTTTTTGTTGTCGCACTCGATGGCAATTTTTCCATCTTTACAAAAAATCGCAAAGTCGAGCCGGTATCTTTTTTTCTTACTTGCGAGCACGTAAAATTGAGCTTTTGGTTTGATCCCCTCTTTCTTTAAACCCTTCTCGATAATCTGTTCCGTCGGGGCAATACTGTAAAGTTCAAGAATGTCTTTTGCCGTCATCAACCGATCAAAGCTCGTAAAGCCAAAATTGATCCGCCGCGGAATAATGTTTTTGATCGGACGCGAAAGAGGAATAATCTTACCAAGATTTATTTTGATATAAATATCCCGTGATTTAGGATGATCCTTTTCCTCCGGCAGTAATTCAAGCCGTTTTTTTCTTTTTAGCGAGAGAACCTTTGCGTAGTAGTGAATAGATTTTCCCCTTTTCCCAAATTGAAGCGGTTGATAAAAAGCAATATAGTCGAACTTCCGCTTGGGTGTGTTTGCAAGAGGAATTCTGTACCAATTGTCTCTAAGCAAAATATTAAGATCTTTCTGACTTTTTAAAACCCCAACGAGCACAATTTTCTCTCCCATATTAAAATTTTAGCACACCCAATCCGCTCTATACCAACCCCGCCTCTTCCACTCCGGAAGTGGAGGGTTTGTTTCCGATTTGATTTTTAAAATAGTCTTCTTATAATGGAGTTAGGTTAAGAAGTTAATAATTGGGGTGAAAATGGATGAAAACCACCAGATAGATATAGTTGATGAAAACGACAATGTAGTCGGTCAAGCGACCAAAGAGGAAAAATTTGCAAAAGAGTTGATCTCCAGAAACGTGGTGGCATTTATAAAAAACAAAAAAGGGGAACTTATTGTCGTTAAGAGATCGCCAAAAAAAAGAAGCTGGCCAAATAGACTCGATCTTGCAACCTGCGGCAATGTGGATGCGGGAGAATCTTATGAAGAAGCTATCAAGCGCGAAGTTTTAGAAGAAATTGGAATAGAATGCAAATTAAAATTTATAAAGAAGTTGTTTAATGACGTAATTGAAAACGGAAAACATGTTCGCTATTTTACCGGCGTTTTCGCAGGAGCTACGGACGAAAAGCCAGTCCTGTCCGACGAGCTTCTGGAACTTAAATATATAAAAATCGACAAACTCAAAAAACACATGAGTGGAAAGCCTGATGACTTCAGTCCTTCGTTCATCAGCGAACTTATGGAAATCGGAGATTTAGTTTAGAAATGAAATGTCAATATTAGCCCTACGGCAAACCCGAAGTGTTGAGCAATGTTAAAACTTTTTGCATTAGTGTTTAGAAATGCGAAGGGACCGCCCGGATATTCCGGTGCGGTCCCTTTTGTTGCTGACCCTGGTCAGGTGGCCTACTCATCAGCCTTGGTCTTGACCAGGTAAGCACGGACGATGTGGCCGTAGTTATAGATCCCGCAGGTCGTCCGCTCGGTCTGGATGCGCATGCAGATCCAGCCCTGCTCGATCAAATCCTTGAACTTCTGGTCGCCACCGTCACCGGTGACGATGTTGACGGTCGTGATCTCGACGACGTCATCCACGTTGCGGTGATAGATGATGTCAGGCTGACCGCCGTCCTCATCATCCATTGCTCGCTGTGCCGCATCCATAGCGGCTTGGTCCTGATCCGTAGCCATGATCATACTCCTTCAGGGTATTGGCTTCTGAACAGCGTATTGATAAATCACCAATAACGCTACCCACAAACAGCATAGTGTAGCACATTTACTCATAAAAGTCAAGATTAGCCCCACGGCAAACCCGAAGGGTCCCCCTTTGGGGCAACAAAAATAACCCGAATTAACGAGTTTACTTTTAGTTTGAACATCGCTATGCCGTAACAAAATTAACCCTCCTTCGCCAATGCTACGGAGGACAGGCTGGTTCAAAAACGTGGCGGGTCCGACCGGATTCGAACCGGCGATCTCCTCCGTGACAGGGAGGCGCTTTGAGCCAGCTAAGCTACGGACCCATATTTATCTATATCTGATCTAAACTTAAAATATTTCCTCTCTAAGAAAATATTTCTACTTAAGTCATTATACATATAATTGAATAATTTTCTAGTGTCACGAACGCTGTAAGCCAAAGCAAAGTTATTATTATGAGAACTAATAGACCCTCCCTCGAGACACGCCAAACGATTAAGATTTCCCTTCAATCCTTCTAAAAAATTCCTGCTTCCACAAGCAAAACCGCTAAGGAGCGTAGTTCTCATTTTTGCCCGATCTCTCGCGTAGTAAACACAATAATTACTATACCCATCTCCATCAAAAAATCCTCTGACGAAGTCCGAAAAATATGGATCCGGTATTTTGGTAAGCTTTAATGTCTTGCTTTTGTTTGACACCATACCAAGTGATATTAGGTCAATAAATAATTTTTTACTACCTATCTGAATTCTGTATCCTTGCTTTACGAGAGAAAGATTTGTCGAACGAATTTTCTTTGTAACTCCCTGATCTGCCATCATCACTCGTTTAATTTTCTGCAAGATGTCAAGATCGGTTGAAACAAATTCCAAATAATAATTCCGTCTCTTAGAGTTTTTAGTAAGACATCCATCGGCTGCGAAAAAACCGAGGATATAGGCCATATCGGATGACCACTTCTCGAAAAAATGCTCGTTCACCGAACACACATTGCGTTTCCTTGCATTCGAAGTAAATCGCGAATATGCCATAATTAAATTATAACATAAGTGTTCTACTTTTGTTCGGCGCTATTCGGTAGTTTAGATCTCTCGACCCCGGTAGTACAGAATGCTGACTACGAGGCAAGCTGGACTCGGGATGACAGGGGGGTTAATCCGCCTGGATCCCGCATCAAGAGCCAAAGGCTCCCCTTCGGGGTGCGGGATGACAGAGAATTTAAATCCAGGTTTTTTGGGGATATTTCTTTCGAAGTCCACCGAGCCAGTCGGAGTACTTGACGTTAATCGTGCCTTTTTTGTCTTCGACTTTGATAATGTGATAGCCGTATTCGCTCTTGACCGGATCGCTTGCCTTGCCAACCTTCTGCTTGAACATGGCGCTCTCCACCTCTGGCACCAGTCCGCTTTCTCTAAAGAGGTATTCACCCTCGGCAATCATTCCGCCATTGTCCTTGGAAGTTTGATCTTCGCTATTCTCTTTAGCCAGTTCTTCGAAATTACCGCCCTCTTGGGCTTTCTTGGCGATCTCTTTGGCTTTTCCTTCATCCTTGATCAGAATGTGCCTGACCTTGACTTTGGTAAACTTGTCTTCCTTAACTTTTTCAACCAAAATCATCGGGGTAATGAGTCGTTTGAACTGATTCATGGAGAGCCCGTACATTTGCTTGAGAAAGTCTATGGCTTGGTCTTTTGAACCGATTCCTTCAATCGAAAGATCGAACTTTTCGTTAATTTCTTTATCTGTCAGGTGAACACCCAGGCGATCCGCTTCTTGGGCAACCATCAAATAATCATTGAGTTCCTTAACAATGCTTTTCTGAAGATCGGGTGGAACCTCCATCGAATTCTTTACGGCAAAATTCTTAGATGAGCCAACCCAAAGCTGAAGCTGTCGATTAAGCACTAGACCCCTGCCACTCTTGGCGACCGGGAAAGGATAGATCGTCGAAGCAATAAGGTCGACTTTTTCAAACCGCTTTTGCGCATACAGTCTTACGCCAAAAACAATTCCTCCGATGAGATAAAACGCAATAACCGCAATAACGACAGTTCTGGAGATTGATTTCCATTTTGGCCACACAACAGCCACGCAAAAAGCTGCAAATCTCCTTAGTAGTTTATAAACCGCCACGAAAAATTTCAAGATATTTATCTCCGCTATCCGCACAAATTTCATAATTTTTTCTTTCATATATATCCTTTTTATATCCTATAAAAAACAATTGTCAATAAAATAATAGTGAAAACCACCAGAAAAGCAAAGGAGTTTTTTTCAAATTTTTTCTCCAGAATATCTTTTGCCACCATGTGATAGGAGAAAAAGACTACTGCCGTTATCGCTCCCTTTGAAATTGGGTTGGCATTTACAAAACTCAAAATCCAAAAAAGCTCGGTAAAAACTATCGCCAAAGTCAGTTTGAAGATTGACTTGTCCTTACCAGTATATGGCTTGATCATATTCAGCAGATAGTTGGACAAAACCAGAATCAAAAGCGCAAAAACCAAGACCGCAGAAAATTTAGTAACTTGCGAGATTGCCAGCTCCGAGAAGAAACTAAAGCAAGCCGTGGTACCAAAAAAGAAAATTGTTAAGCTGACAAGATCTGTTTGATCTTTGACCCATAGCCTCCAAAGCGACAAAATAAGCATCGCGAAAATAATCAAATCGACTACTAGGGTTCTGTCGATCGATATCCAAAAAAAGACAAGCGAAACGAGGGCAAAGATAGTCACTATGCCATGCGAGATGAGCCGAAGTCCCTTGGGAGATAGTTTAGTTTCCATAATCACTGCCGATATAAATCTTGATTGTGCCTTTTTCGTCAAGGGATGATCGCGTGGCAGTTCCGACCAGCCCCTTTATCTTCTGGTAAGTTTTTGAGGAGTTTGTACCATCATAGATGGTCGTATTCTCAAACATCTTGTCAGCGTTCTCGATCTTTGTAACATTAAACCCTTCTTCTTTCAAGGTATCGGCTAATTTTCCAGCCAGTCCGACTGTGCTCGTGCCGTTGTAAACTTCAACATCAACCATGGCCAAAACCGCCTCTTCATCATCAAAGACATTCTTAACGGCTTTTTGGACTTGTTGAAAATTGCCCGATTTTGGAACCAAATGATAGAATCCTTCACTCGATGACTCCAGTAACCCTCCCTCTGAATTATCGAGGACTTTATTGACTATCTTATCCTTGCTTATACTTTCAAAAATTCCCAAAAGATCCTTAAGTTCACTAGCGTTGAAGCTTGTCCTAATGTGAATGCCGAGACTTGCAAAGATATTATTCATCTTGACGGGATTAGACAAAACCCCGATCGAAAGAGCTTTTTCCTTGATAGCAAAAAGTATCTTCTGTTGACGTGCGGCGCGATCAAAGTCCGAAGTCGTTTCTCTGCTCCTCGAGTATTTAAGCGCTGTTTCGCCGTCCATTGCTTGAATCCCCGCCTTTATGTGAAGCGGCGCGTATGCATCTGTTTTGACATATCCGTTATCGGTAAAGTAATCTCGCGGATAGTATGGATCATCAAGCGCTTTTTCGACATTGATCGTGATACCTCCAAGCGCATCAACCAAGTCCTTGAATCCCAGAAAATCAACTACCGTGTAATAATGGACGGGTACTGCGAGAGTTTTTTCTATAACCACGCTGGTCGCTTTTGCTCCGGCGTCTGATTTTTTATCTTGATCTTTTTCTTCGTTAAACGCCAAAGCGTAAGCTTCATTCACTCTGACTTGACCGTTACCGGGAATCGTAACCAGAAGATCCCGAGGAACAGAAACCAAGGCAATTTTTTTGTCGCTTGAGCGAATCCTCGCCAGCATGATCGTATCGGTTAGCTGACCGCCCGGATGATTCGATCCTCCTTTGCCTAGGAGTAGTACGTTAGTAATCCCATCCGTTTGCTTCAATGAATTTTGTCTAAAAAGTGAAGAAAACGAGATATCCTGCGCCAAGATATTATTGGCCGCTCCGATTGAACCTATTCCGACATAGCAAAGAACCGCAAGCACGATAAATGCAGCAATCAAAATAAAATGCTTCCCGCGAATTTTTATTCTTTTTTTTGTTTTTAGTGAAGTTTTCACTGGTTCTTCTGATGATTTTACTTCAGTTTTGAAGTTCTCCTTGGAAAACCTTTGATACCTTTTTCGCATAATTAAAAAACACCTCTTTTTATTATTTTAACATTAATTGGAATAAATAGGGAGGAAGCGGTTCTCTTTAAGAGAGAAGGATTTTGAAAGCAGGGTTACTTTTATCTGTTTGGTTTCAATAAGCATATTAACAAGCATAGCAACTTGGCGAAGCAGTGTATAGGATTTGCTCTCTCCGGAGATAATAACGTCGCTTACTGAATTTTCCCTCAAAAACAGTATTAAGCTTTTTAAATCTTGGCCCTGATGCGAGGCGCTCTGATATTTAATCTCTCTATCTTTAATCTCTATATTAAGCTTCATGATATTTGAACCTCCCTCTCCTCGTCACCGATATTTAAAATCTTTATGACAGTGTCGTAATTTTCCAAGCCAAACTTGATATTCTCGGGCCATTCGACGAAAGTCAGATATTTTTCGTCCTCGATATATTCGATCACTTCCTGATCGGTGCTCTGCGGAGGCAAGCGATAAAGATCAAGATGCTGAATGGGTAAATTTTTTGAGCCCTTGTATTCACGGCAGATAATAAAAGTCGGACTAGTAACAACGTCCTTTACCCCCAATTTGCCGCAAAGACCGCGGACAAGAGCGGTTTTGCCCGCTCCCAGATCTCCAACAAGAGCAACCTTAAAAGGAGCGCGCATTTTGCCCTTTAACTTGCTATAAACCTCTTCGATTAGCCCTTTTTCATTCACGACGGTAAAATGCATAAGTAAAAACCGATGTTAATAATAAAACCGCCAATAAATATAACAGAAACACCTTTGGATTGAAAGGATTGTAGCGCCGCTCGGAAGAAGCACCAAGTACGATCGCTCCATCCATCTTGGGAACGAGCGCTTCATTTTTTCTCTTTAAATATACAGAAGCGTTGTTGTAAGATATTTTTCGGACAATCACTTTTTTAATAACAACGCTCTCGGCATTGCCCATGGAAGATTGATTTGTTCTTGTAATTGAAGAAAAAGTTTTCTCTTTTTCATCCGCAGATGAAGTTACTTGCGAATCCTCCTCCTCGTCTTTTACGTTTTTGGCGTTTGGAGTGGGCACAGAAGTTTTGTACCATTGTCCATCAATAAATGAATAACTTATATTGTACGCAAGAGAGGGAATTTTTACTTGACTGACTATCTTACCGCTCGGGTCATAAAGATAAAGAGTTTCGCCTGAATTGTTTAGGGAAATTTTTGGAGAAATTTTTGTTTTTGATGGAAAAAATGCCAAAAATTGACCTTTTTTGATTGATCGGTCAAAGGTATATTTTTTATCCGATTTGTCCAGAACATACCAACCGCTAAGATCGCAATCTGTTTGGGACGAGTTGTAAAGTTCGAACCATTCATCGGAGCTTTCTTTTGTTCCGTTTTTATCCCAGTCATGATCTTTGGGAGAAGATAATACTTCAGAGATGTAGATCTTGTCATTTTGCTCAAAGCATTTAAGATCAACTAACTGCTCGCGAAAAAGCCCGCGCTTATCAAAAAAAGTGAATTTTAAACTCCAGCAAGAATTGGACTTTGGTAAAACAAAAGACCGTTCGTTTGTATTTAAATTTTTAAAGAAATTCAGAGTACCGGACTCTCCCGTAATTTCAACTTTTTCAAAATCATCGTCCGTATCTTCAACTTCATAAATAAAATTAATTCGTTTTGAATTATTTAAAATATAAGAATCATCCTTGACAGCAAAATTTGTTATTTTTGGCTGGCCGGAAATTTCAGGATTTGCAATATCAATGATTTGCTCTTCCATCGATGTTTTTTTGTTAAAAAATGAATTTTTTAAATTCGAAGCAATTTCAGTTATTTTCCAGTTTCCCAAGCAATCATCAACCAACTCATCAAATCCCTTATAATTGTTTCGTTCAATCGACGAATTATATTTTTTTTCGTTAGGATCTTTAAGATTCATAATTTCTTTGTAGAAAAAGGGTCTTGAGCCATTACCAGCTACATCAATTTCCTGATTATTATGATCCCTAAGAGAAATCTTCAGATTTGTATTGCTCAAGCTAATACCGGTATCAACAATATCCGCTGGAGCATCAATGATCGACCTCGGATCAGCGCTCGAAAAGTTAGCAATTAAAAAATATCCCCGTGGCGCAATCTGTCCATCCTCGATTTCAACCATCAGAGCATTTTCCTTGCAGGGCTGGCTTTTCGGCTCGTCGTTTTTATACTCGTCACAAATTTTAAAACCGCTTAAATCAATAAGCTCGTCAGAATCGTTGTATAGCTCTATCCATTCATCGGCCGTAGACGCGCTCGACCCCTGCCACATCAGCTCGTTTATAAAGATCTTGGGAGATTCCTGCGCCTCAGCTTTGCCAAATAAAAAAACGTTAAATATTACGGCCAGCGCAACAACGATTGCGATTTTAAAAAAATTCACTTAAATCGCCCCCTAATTTAAAACGATAGATCTTTTCTCCATTATATCGGAAAGTTATTGAAA
>JBDRAU010000062.1:0-3403 GCA_043823315.1 bacterium | reverse complement strand
AACATATTAGCTATTTAAATAAGTAATGGTTAACTGTAAAACTGTCGCAAAGCTAACCCATAATAAATAGGGGATTTGGATATAAGTGATCCATTTTTGATGGGGGTAAATGGTGATCATTGCCCAAATGAGAGTACCCAGAACAAGAAGGATGTCGATTGCCGCCAAAAAATTATTTCTTAACCCGAATTGTAAAGGAGTAAATGCAAAGTTGAAAATGAGATTAAGAATGAAAGGAAGAGCAATAATAAATGAAATTCGCTTTTGTAAAGTTAGTTGAAATACTTTAAAAAAGGAAACAGCAATTAAAATATATAGAAAAGTCCAAACTGGACCAAAAAGCCAAGAGGGCGGCGCCCACGACGGTCTAATTAATTGTTGATACCATTCATTACCTTGCATATTGTAATGTATTATATCAAATATTGAAAATATTTTTTTACTTTCACCGCAAAGTAAAATCTAAAAAGTTAGAACTGTCTCAATTAAGTGAAGATTTTCAAGGCTGAATTTCTACTCTGTTGCGGGACCAGGACTCGAACCTGGATAGATGCCTTCAAAGGGCACAGTCCTACCATTAGACGATCCCGCAATGAAAAATACTAAGAGCGGGAGACGGGATTTGAACCCGCGGTCTTTTCCTTGGCAAGGAAACGCTTTACCACTAAGCTACTCCCGCGATTTAAGTGCCGAGGACTGGAGTCGAACCAGTATCTCATGTTTTTCAGACACGCGCCGTGACCACCTTGGCTACCTCGGCATAATGGGTATTATAGCAAAAAACCATATAAATTTGCAAAAGGGCTTTAAGCTTTAATATTTCTTTGCTAAAAGCCCTTTTCTATAATATAATTAAAATTGTTATAAGTCTAACTGAATTATTAAGAAGAATAAAATTCAATATTTTCTCTAATTGAAAAGCTATCCTTTAATATGAATAAAGAAGTTGTTATCTTCCAAAACTCAAACTCTAAACAATCTGGTTCTTTTTTGATTGCTCCCAGAAAAAAAGGCTGGGTTTATCTTGGCCGAGGATTAATAGCAGCTTCTTTTCTTAGTCTAATCATCTTCTTTTTACCTCCACTATTGGTTGAAGGCAAATATCGATTCCACCACTTAAAAAATATAATTTTCCAAAAGAAAGAGGAATCTTTGTCTGAAACGATTCAGCGCAGTAAATTTAAATATGTTCTTTCTCCAGATGAAAATCTTTTTGAATTGGTTATCCCTAAAATTGGTGTTCATACTCAAGTTAAAATTAATGTTGATGCTGCTGATGAGGGAAAATATAATCAAGTCCTAGGAAGTCAAGCCGCTCATGCACGAGGCTCCTCTTTGCCGGGAGAAAATGGCTTTGTCTATATATTTGGCCACTCAACCAATTCTGTCCTTAATCTGGATTATTACAATCCGGTTTTTTATCTTTTAAAAAAACTTGAAAAAGGAGATGAATTAGCAATTATTCATCAAGGTAAAATTTATATTTACCAGGTTGAAGAAGAAAAAATTATTAGCCCTAATAATTTAGAAATCATCAGCGATTACGAAAACCAAGAAAAACTTATCCTGCAAACCTGCTGGCCACCAGGGACTACCTGGCAACGACTTTTAATTATTGCCAGCCCTATAACTTGACAAGAGAAGATAATTGCGATATAAACAAATAATTGTTTAAATAATTCTTAATTGCGTAATGAAAAAAATTAAATTGGTTTCTCTATTTATTTTCTTTCTGACCTATATGCTGCTAGCCAAACAGTCCTTGGCAGCAGTTCGCTGTGAATCGCAATACGGTGGTGGAGAAGTCTGCGTCAGAACAGGAGAATTGCAAATAGATAAAAAGGTCTGGAACCCAGAGTATGAAAAATGGTTTGATAATTTGGGAGTAGGGGATTATCGTTTTGCTCCAGGAGAAATTGTTCGCTTTAAACTAATAATCAAAAATGTTGGTGATGAGACTTTTGGCATAGTTGATGTTCGTGATTATTTGCCTGCTTACTTAAAACATCATTCAGGAGATATAGAATTTAAAATTGAACATTTAACAGCAGGTGAAACCGAGGAAAGAGAATTTGAGACAAAAGTTGTTTCTTCAGCTGATCTTCCAAATGATAAGTCTTTGATCTGCGTTGTCAATTCGGCAGAAGCCTGGTCTGGAGATGAAAAAGATAAAGACACTGCACAGGCTTGCTTGGAAAAAAAGGTCTTGGGAGTAACTACATTACCAGCTACAGGGGTAAAGGTTGGAACTTTGCTTTTCTTAACTTCACTTATTACCGGCTTTGCTGGTTTTATATTTCTTAATAAAGCCAAAGAAATCAATTAGAAAAAATCATTTGAATTGATCTCCTTGGTTTTATCAAGCCAAGCGATTTAAGACACGCGTCTTGAAATCGGAACCTTAAAAAGACAATAGAAGAAATCACCCAGGAGGTGAATCATGCAAGGTACGCTTAAGAAAATCTTAATCGTCGCTTCAGCAATCGTCTTGTTTGTGGCAGTGGTGGTAATTGTGATTCTCACCATTACCCAGCCGGGAACAGAGACGCCCAAAGTAGCAAATGTGGTTGTGACAGTGGCTCCCACACCAACAATTATAGTGGTTGCGGCAACCAAAATAGTCGCCGCACCAACATCGTCTCCAACGAGCACAACAACTGTTAAGGCAACCGTGGTAATCGTCACCCCAACCTCATCTCCAACACCAACGGCTACAAGCACATCGGTTCCTCCCACTCCGACTCCAACCCCTGATTTATCAAACATTACCGGATGGAAAAAGGAATGGTATAGAAGTCCGTTCAGAGAAACAACAGACTGGTTAAAGGACCCTCTAACTTTGGAAACGTTCGCAGAACCTGGAGTGCTGGTGGGGCAAGATAGTGCACAAACGGCTTGGGATTATATGCAGGACGCAGAAACATATATGCTTGTTCCCGAAGCCGGCTACACCTATTTTGCTACTGGAGGCTTTACTCTTGAGCTTGTTGACGCAGAAGCCTCTGACAAAGAAGGTATTGAGATTCTAATCCCAATACTTAAGGCGCCAAGAAGCGATGAAAGAATCTATCTTACCATTGCGAGAGGTTTTCCCTCCGATGGAGGAGATACCGACTTCAATCAAAGAATCCTGGTTGGGGATTACATTCAAGCAACAGGCATTTACTCAACCATGCCAGCGGGAGCATATGTCAGTTTGGACTGGATGCTCCAGCAAATTGATAACGCCTTTGAGCCGCAATCAGGAATAGAAGATCCAAATTGCGGCGACAACGGCTGCGATGAGATCTATCTAGTCGTAGTCGACCTTCAGACACAAACCACTCGAGCATGGATCGTAGGCCCTGGCCTGAGAGATTGGAATCGGGTCCAAACCCTGAACTGAACAAATCTGTATGTCTTT
>JBDRAU010000061.1:0-2509 GCA_043823315.1 bacterium | reverse complement strand
AAATGAAAAGTTTTGGACATATGTTTTAGCTCTCAGCTTTCAGCCATCAGCTTTCAGATTTAATTTTTGACTTTCCAGCTGAATCCTGACGGCTGACAGCTGACTGCTCGATTTGTGTAATTGTTCCCTTCATGTAAAAATCTTGTTCTGGAACATCATCCAATTTCCCGTCAATAATCATTTTGAATCCTTTAATTGTTTCTTCTAGTGATACGTATTCTCCTGATCTGCCGGTGAAAACCTCGGCGACGAAGAATGGCTGAGATAGAAATCTTTGAATTTTTCTGGCGCGCCCCACTGTCAATCTGTCCTCGTCTGACAACTCTTCCATTCCCAGAATCGCAATAATATCTTGAAGATCTTTATAGCGTTGCAGAATTCTTTGAACTTCTCGCGCTACAGAGTAATGCTCCTCTCCGACAATTTTAGGATCTAGAATTGTTGAGGTTGAGGACAGGGGATCGACAGCCGGATAAATTGAAATTTCGGCCAGGGCTCGATCAAGTACAATAGTTGAGTCAAGGTGAGCAAAAGTAGTAGCTGGCGCGGGATCGGTCAAATCATCAGCTGGAACATAAACTGCCTGCACGGAAGTAATAGATCCCTTTTTGGTGGAAGTGATCCTTTCCTGCATTTGACCCATTTCGGTAGCGAGTGTTGGTTGATAGCCGACTGCTGAGGGAATTCTTCCGAGTAATGCTGAAACTTCAGAACCTGCTTGGGTAAATCTAAAAATATTATCGATAAATAGGAGTATGTCTTTGCCCTGATCACGAAATTCTTCGGCTAAGGTGAGTCCCGTTAGTGCGACTCTGGCGCGAGATCCGGGCGGTTCATTCATTTGCCCAAAAACCAGCGCTGTTTTATCGATTACTTTTGATTCGATCATTTCATGATAAAGGTCGTTTCCTTCTCGGGTTCGCTCACCAACACCGGCAAAAATAGAATATCCTCCATGCTCGGCGGCGATGTTTCTGATCAGCTCTGTGATAATAACAGTTTTACCGACACCCGCTCCGCCGAAAAGTCCAACTTTTCCACCCTTGATAATTGGAGCGATGAGGTCGATGACTTTGATTCCGGTTTCTAAGATTTCAGTTTTAACTGACTGATCGGTAAATTTAGGAGCACTCTGATGAATTGAGCGCATTTTTTTGGCCTTTGGAGCCGGTTTTCCGTCGATTGGCTTTCCGATTACATTCAGCATTCTTCCGAGTGTCTCTTCTCCGACCGGTACTAAAATCGGCTCTCCGGTATCTTCGACTTCCAAGCCTCGTGAGAGTCCTTCGGTTGGACTCATCGAAACTGTTCTAACTGTTTGGCTGTCAACGTGTTGCTGAACTTCGAGAATGATATCATCCGAATTCTTGATTTTCAGTGCATTAAAAATTTTAGGTAATTTCTTTTCAAATTTTACATCGATAACAACACCGATAATCTGCGAGATATTCCCGACATTTTCTTTTACATTTTCTGCCATTTTGCTCCTTTGGTTTTGATTTTTGACATTTGATTATTTGCTTATTATTCCATCGAATTAACTCCGGCGGATATTTCGGACAGTTCGGAGGTTACCGTTTGTTGCCGGATTTGGTTAAATGTAAATTCAAAATCTTCCTTCAAATCTTCAGCGACATCAGAGGCATTTTTCATTGCTACCATTCTAGCTGCATGCTCGGCAGCCTCACTTTCCAATATTACTTGGTAAGTTAATGCTCTAACGCTTTGTTTGATAATACTTAAAAATACTTCTTCTTTTGTTGGTTCAAATTTGTATTCCGTCTCTTTTTCTTCTTCGGTTTCTTCTATGTTTTCGATATCGATCGGTAATATCTTTAGTGTTGTCGAACCGTGTCTCGTGGCTGATTCGAAATGGGTGTGAACCGAAATGAATTGGGAATAGGTTCCGTCTTGAAAGCCCTCCAGGGCAATGTGTGCAATCGGTGATGAGAGCGAAAATCTTATTTGCTGGCCAAGTGGAAAATCTGCAATTATATTGCCGCCAAGCTTTCTAAGAAAATCTCGTCCTTTTCTTCCCATGCTGATAAAGTCGATATTTTCGAGCGAATATTGCTCGATCAATTTGAGGGTTTTTTTAAGTATCTCGCTGTTATAGCTACCGGCAAGGCCTCTGTCCGAAGTGATAACAAGCAGAAGCGTTTTTCCTTCTTCCGGCGCTTTCAAGAGGGGATGATCGCGATTTTCTTTAAGGCGCGATAAACGTATGATGGTTCTCCAAGATTCAAAAACATAAATTTTTGATCTAATTGCCGCTTCTTGCGCTTTGCGCATTTTGATCGATGAAACAAGCTCCATTGCTTTGGTTACTTGAAGCATGGATTTGATTGATCGGATACGCCGTTTAATTTCTAAACCTTTAGCCATAACAATTTATTAAGAATTAAGAATTTATCAGTAGATTGCTCATTCTTTATTCTTTATTCCGTCTTCCGTCTCCTCTTTAACTTTTTCTTTTTCCTCTACTTCCTCATACTGTGAAACGGCATTT
>JBDRAU010000060.1:0-10919 GCA_043823315.1 bacterium | reverse complement strand
AAAAATCCTCAAAGCAGGCGCCGAAAAAGTTGCCCCAGAAGCCCAAGCAACTCTCTCTAACGTAAAAGAAAAAATCGGTTTAGGACTCTGACCGCCTATCGGCGAATTTTTAATTTACAATTTTTAATTTTTAATTGTTGGTGTCCCTCGCTAGCTCGGGACGTTTTTTTATGAAGTGAGATCGCAAGTTTGTAGGCTTTCAGCATATCGCGCGTGGCGTTTTCTTGTTCGTAACGGGTTGCCCATTTTTTGGCCCGTTTGCCCATATCGGAAAGCTCGTCTTTATCTGAAATGAGATCTATAACTGCTTGAGCCAGCCCTTTACTGCCTTCTTTAGTAGCCACAAGCCGGCCATTTTCTTTATCTTGGACCATATCGTTGCAACCAGCAACATCGAAAACAACTATCGGCGTACCGGTCGCCATCGCTTCGGCAAAGGTCATCGGCTGAATCTCCGACTTGCTCGCCGAGACAAAAGTATCCAGCGCCGCGTCATAAAAGGGAATTTCTTTATGAGGAACATTGCCAGTAAAAATTATACGATCTTTTGAAATTTCCGAAGCTCGCTTTTCGAGCTCTTCTCGGTCCGGCCCGTCGCCGATTAAGACCATCTTAACATTCGGTTTGTTTTTTAAAATGATTTCGACGGTTGCAAGTAAAGTTTGAATATTTTTTTCTTCCGAAAGACGGCCTACATAACCGATTAAAATATCGCCGCTTTTTAATCCAAATTTTTTTCGTATCTTGTCTGCTTTAGCTGACCAAAAATCAGATAAGTCAGTCGGATTGGAAACGACCTCAATTGGCGTCTTCACGCCCTCTTTTAACAATCTTTCTTTTGATCCCCCGCCTGGCGTGGTAATCAAATCGACAGAACCCAGATATTCCTCGAGCTTATTTTTGAGTGTTGAAATTAAAAGCTCTTGCGGCAAAGGAATGAGTTTTGCATATATGTCATATCTCGTATGAACGGTTGTAATAATCGGCAAATTGCTTTTTCGGGCATAATCAAGCCCCCATTCCCCAACCCACCAAGGATGTTCTGTGTGGACAAGATCAAATTTTGCCTCTTTGAGTACTTTAGAAATTTCTGGCGAAATCGGCAGGGCGATCGGATAATTTGCAATCGAGCGAACGTTAAAAGCGGGATAGCGGAAAATATTTTTTTCGTCTTTTGAGTCAGTCCCCACTACAAGCGGAGCAAAGACGAACGGCTCATGCCCAAGCTTTATGAGCCCTTCCCGCAGGTTAGCTGTCGAAATTGCCACTCCGTTTTGGGTCGGCAAATATGTATTTGTAAAAATCGCAATGCGCATTAGCTTAATTGTAAAGTTTTTTCGGTAATTAGCAAAATAAAGATAGAATTTTAAGTTCTAAGTTCTAAATTTTAAAATAATTTTAAAATCATAATTTCAAAGATTTGCGGTTTTTGGGTGGAACAAAAACCTAATCCATAATCATAATTAAATTTTGAGTTTTGAGATTTATTCTAGAATTTAGAATTTTAAATTTAGAATTGTTTTTACCTGTCCTTGTTTTCCCCTGAAAATTCGCTAAAATAGAGATAGGAATTTTAAGTTCTAAGTTTTAAATTTTAAAATAATTTTAAATGCCAGAAATAACAAAAAAATACGACCTTGAAGAACGAGTGGAAAAATTCGGGGAAAGTGTAATTGATCTTTGTAAAAGCGTCAAGATAACAATAATTTCCGAACCGATCATTAAGCAATTGATTAAATCTGCAACTTCAATGGGAGCAAATTACTCCGAGGCAAACGGGGCTAGTTCAAGACGAGACTTTAGTAATAAAATTTCTATTTGTAAAAAAGAATCGCAGGAAACAAGGCATTGGTTGAGAATGTTCGTAAGATATTATCAGGACAACAAATTACAAGTTAAACCATTGCAAGAAGAATGTCGTCAGCTTATAATGATCTTCGCAACGATCCAGAAGAAATCAAGTTTGAAAATTGAAAACAAATAGGTTTTAAGTTTTGAATTTTGAATTTATTTTAGAATTTAGAACTTAAAATTTAAAATTACATTACTATGGAAAAGGCCTACAACCATAAACAATTCGAGGATGAAATTTATAAAAAATGGGAAGCAAGCGGTGCGTTCACGCCCAAGATCCAAGAAGGTAAGCAGCCGTTTGTAATCTCAATGCCTCCAGCCAGCGTAACCGGCAAACTTCACATTGGTCATGGAATGTATGTAACACTTGAAGACATCATGATCCGCTATCATCGCATGAAAGGCGAACCATCCCTTTGGATCCCCGGTACCGACCACGCCGGCATTGCTACTCAAAGCGTCGTTGATAAAGCGCTTCGAAAGCGCGACATCAACCGCCACGACCTCGGACGCGAAAAATTCGTTGAGGAAGTTTGGAAATGGAAAGAGGAATACGGCTCGACAATTACTTCGCAAATTCGAAAAATCGGGGCTTCGTGCGACTGGACAAGGGAGAGATTCACCCTCGACGAGGGTTTAACCCTCGCAGTCAACGAAGCATTTGTAAAATTTTACGAAAAAGGACTGATTTATCGGGGCGAATATATCGTCAATTGGTGCCCGAAATGCGGAACGGCTATTTCTGACGATGAGGTTGAGCATACAGAGCAAAAGGCCAAACTTTATTATTTTAAATACGACAAGGATTTTCCAATCACGATTGCGACCACCCGCCCCGAAACCAAGCTCGGCGATACCGCTGTCGCCGTCAATACCGCGGACAAACGCCACGAGAAATACGTAGGGCAGGAATTTGAAGTCAATCTCGATGGCATAAAGCGCAAAATCAAAGTGATCGCCGATAGGACAATCGACAAGGATTTTGGAACCGGCGCGGTTGGTGTTACGCCTTCTCACTCGATGGCCGATTGGCGGCTCGCTGAACAATATGACCTTAAAAAAATTAAAATAATTAACGAGCGTGGACGAATCACCAATACTAATGAGAAATATGACGGCTTAAAGGTTCTTGAGGCAAGGAAAAAACTGGTTGAGTATTTGAAAAAAGATGGACTACTCGAGAAAGAAGAAGAATTTGAAAACAATCTAAGCATCTGTTACAGGTGCAACGGCTCAATTGAGCCGTTGCCTTCCCTGCAATGGTTTGTCAAAATGAAACCGCTGGCAGAAAAGGCCAAGAAGGTAGTCGAGTCCGGCGAGATCGAAATCATCCCGAAAAGATTTGAAAAAATTTATTTTCACTGGCTCGACAACATCCGCGACTGGTGTATTTCGAGACAACTTTGGTGGGGACACCAGATCCCTGTTTGGTACAAGAAATCAGCCGTCAGCGATCAGCCGTCAGCAAGGGAAGCAGTTAAAAGTATGGGGTTTGCAGATACAGTTGTCCCGCAGGTTTTTGAGAGTAAGACGCAGACTTGGCGGGTTCGCGATCACGAGCTCTCTGTTGGAGACAGGGTCTATTTTGAAAATTCCGGAAGTGATGAAATCTTTGGCTATGGAGTTATAAATAAGAGCGAAAAAAGAAAAGTTAAAGATATGCCGCTTCAGGATAAGGCACATGGGGCAGTTTATGAAAAGTTGGATGAGCTAATTGATGCTTTTAAAAAATTTAATCCCGACAAAATAATAACACCCGATTCCGACGCTTGGATTTACGGTTATGAGTTTGTGCCTAAGGAAAAATTTAAAAAAATAGATATTGAATTTGCTGAAAGCTGGCCCCTGAAAGCTGATGGCTCACCAGAGATCTATGTTGGTAAAGAAGCACCCACAGGCGAAGGTTGGGTTCAAGACGAGGACGTCCTCGATACTTGGTTCTCGTCAGGACTGTGGCCGTTTTCGACGCTAGGTTGGCCGAGGGCGAGTGAAACGAAGCCCGAGGCCCCTCATAGCCTTGGCGCAGTGGGGCCCTCCTACGCTAAAGCTACGGAGGGTAAAACTGACGAGTGCAAATCACTTGGTCTTAAATACGCCCCAGGAATCACCAATTGTGATTATAGCTACTTTTTTCCTACTACCGTTTTAGAAACGGGCTATGATATTCTGTTTTTTTGGGTCGCGCGAATGATTATGATGAGTCTGGAACTGACCGGCAAAGCACCTTTTAAAACGGTTTATTTGCACGGGCTTGTTCGCGATGAAAAAAACCGCAAAATGTCCAAATCTCTTGGCAATGTTATCGATCCGATTGATATTATCGACAAGTTTGGCGCCGATGCCCTAAGGTATTCGCTGATCGTCGGCTCAACGCCGGGCAATGACGTAGCCCTCGGCGAGAGTAAAATTAGAGGCTATAGAAACTTTTCAAACAAGATTTGGAATATTAGTCGGTTTGTAATAACAAACCTCGAAAGTTCAAAAAAATGTGTCATTCCGGGCGCAGACCCGGAATCTAGATCCCCGATAGCGGAGCGCACCGCTTCCGATTCGAGGATGACAAAGCAAGACACAGAAGACTTGGCAAAATTAGATGACCTCGTAAACCAGATAACTAAGCTTCTGGGTGAATTAAAATTTTCCCAAGCTGGAGAGTTTCTATACGACTACACATGGCATGAGTTTGCTGATAAAATTATAGAGCGAGAGAAAGAGCGCCTGTACTGCGAAGACGAGAATGAGAAACAGGCGTCACTGTTGAAACTTACCAAAATTTTAACGACTGTGTTGAAGATGCTTCATCCATATATGCCGTTTGTTACCGAAGCATGTTGGCAAGAGTTGCCCAAAGAAAATAAGGATTCCATTCTTTTGATCAGTGCGTCCTGGCCAGAATAAATAACATTAAGGTAGGGACCCTCCATAGCCGAAACTCCTGAGGGTAAATAAATGGGAAATATAAAATCATATCGCCTTTCGGCTCAGCTCAAGGCCGAACTTAATCAAAACCGCAAAAGCCGCACTCCGTTTCCTGCTATTAATTTCTCATTCCTCCAAAATCTTAACTTCAAAAAAATCCCCTTCCGCGGGATTGCTTTATTTATGGGGGTTTTCACTTTGATAGTTTTATCTTATACGGGGATAAAGTCGCTTTACGAATATTCCCTGCAAAAAAACGAGAAACTAAAACAAGCCCAAGTGCAGGAATATCAGGATCACCTCGATCAAATTAAAGGCGAGGTTGGTAAATTGGCCGACAGCGCAACATCGTATGTAACGCTGTCGCAAAAATTTCTTAAGGAGAAAGACATCGAAAAAGCTGAAGCGGCGGCGAAGCTTGCAACCGAAAAAGACCCCGCTTGGCGTGATGGATTTATAAACGAAGGACATGTGATGCTTTCCGCCAATAAATTCGAGGAGGCGAAGCAGGCATTTGAAAAAGCGCTCGCAATCGACCCGATTTGCGGACAGGCCCATTATCTTCTTTCACTTACTTACCAAGAGCTCAAAAATAATGATCTGGCAAAAGTCGAATTCGCCAAAGCCAAACAATTCGGGTTCGAGACGGAGATTGGCGGCTAGCGGAGCTAGCAAGTTCATAAAGTGACACTCTGGTGTCATCCTCGCCTGCCCGCCGGTAGGCAGATTGGAGTACCGCGCGATGACAACCCCCCCTTTTTTTTTGTCATCGCGAGCCTACTGGCGTGGCGATCTAGATTGCTTCGCATTAGCTCGCAATGACATCAAAAAAAGTTTTTTAACTGTCTTTTTTTTGTGAATACTTGATTTTTAGAGCTCGAAAATATTAATATTAATATACGAGCAACCAAATCGGTGCACATGGGACGCAACCAAAGGAGAAAGCCCCCGTGAAAGTCAGGTTCAGGGTGTTGAAAGGCGATGTTGAAGAAGACGAGTATGAGCAAGGATGGAATGTGTTCATCCTCGTCGTTTCAATCCTGTGCGCTCTGGGCATCGCCAGCCTCCTCTTCTCAAGCCCGCCAAGCTGACTTCGGCACTTTGCCGACCCGAGCCCTCCAGAGATTGGAGGGCTTTCTCTTTACGACTTACGCATTTATCGTTCGACTTTATGGCGCTTCGGGAGTGGAGCCCGAAGCTAATCACCCGCTACCTTCTCGACTCTCCCGCCATAGCGGGATCGCTCGAAGAATATTATATTTTTGCGTAAGTCGTGTCTTTATTAATATCTGTCATCAACTGAAGAATCTTTTTAAAAAAAGACGGTGGGGTTTTGCCCCCTAAACTACAAATAATCAAGAGAATGATTGAAAATTCTGCTAAAATAAGATAGGATTGCTTTCTGCTTATGAAGTTTGAGCTATTTGAAATTTTGTTAATAAATATGGTATAGTGGATTGGTGGCTGAGCAATATATAAGAAATCCAAATACCGTTTGTACGGTCTGTAAAAAACCCATCTACAGGAGACCTGTTCAACTCAAAACTAGCAATGGCAATGCTTTTTGCACTATGTCTTGCTATGGTCTGTTTTGTAGGAAGGAAGTTCCTTGTACAATTTGCGAAAAGCTAATTCTATCTGGTTTACATAAAAAAACTTGTAGCAGAGCCTGTTCAAATAGAAGTAGAGCAGGCATGAGCTATAATCATAATCAACCACATGATAAAGTAAAAAACTATAAAGCACTGAAAATTCGTTTACTAAATAAGGATGGAAAAAGCTGTAAAAAATGCGGATATAATAAGCAGGAAATTTTACAGGTTCATCATAAAGACAAAAATCGATTAAATAATGATTTGGGAAATCTAGAGTTAATATGTCCGAATTGTCACTTCGAGGAACATTATCTTGAAAAAAGTTGGTTGAAAGCAACAAGTGATTAGAGTGTTATTCGGAGGGTTGGCCGAGTGGTTTTATGGCGCTGGTCTTGAAAACCAGTTGGGCTGAAAGGCCCTCACAGGTTCGAATCCTGTACCCTCCGCCATCCCACGTCGCCCCGAAGGGGCTATGCGGGATGTCCCGCGAAGCTTTAGCAAGGTGGGACAAAAAAATTCCAGATCAGTATTCAACGCCTCAACCGTTGAGCCGTTCAAAAATTAGCCACTCTCGGCTATTTTTTTGATTTTTTTGTCTAGTTTGCTATTTTGCTTTACGATCAAGTTAAGGGCATCTTTCGTACCCTGACAAGGAGGGGCAAACTGTGCAAGCTGGTGAACTTCAGATCCTGCTAGCAAGGCCAAAATAGCTTTTACAAGGCTATTTTATTTTTGCAAAGTTTCCTTTAGGATGAATTTGTGAATATTTACAAGAGCGGCCAATACAAACAAAATCACCCCACTTGGCATGACGAAGATGCCCCGTTCAAGGCGCAAGAGGTCTTGAAAATTATCAAAAGAAATAGGCTTAAGGTTCGGTCGATAATCGACATCGGCTGTGGAACAGGTGGGGTACTAAAAATTTTATCTCAAAAACTTAAAGTGAGTAAACTCGTAGGTTTCGAGCCATACAAAGAAGTTTTGAAAATTGCAAAAACAAAGCATCCTGAAGTTGACTTTATTGACAAACTTCCACAAAAAAAATTCGGCCTAGCTCTGGCTCTTGACGTGATAGAACACCTGGAAGAGCCGGAAAAATTATTAGTTCAAATAAAGACTTTGGCCAAGTACAAGATTTTTCATATTCCCCTGTCGTTATCACTGCAAGCTCGACTTAGAAAAACACCGCTAGAGTACGGTAGAGAACGTTCCGGACACTTACATAACTTTACTAAAAAATCCGCTCTAGATTTCTTAAAAGCAAATAATTACGAAATTCTAGATTTTAGCTACACTAAAGGAGCAATACTGACTCCGATCAAAACTCGCCGACAAAAGTTTTTAAACATATTTAGGATATTATTCTTTCCTATTTTTCCCAATTTAACCTCAAAATTATTAGGTGGTTTTTCCTTAATTGTTCTAACAAAATAATTCTTTGACTAACTAGCTTTTTTACTTTACGATCAAATTAGAACTACATGCCGTACTTTGAAGGAGGGTTCCATGCAGCCGGTCATTCTTCACGTCATTCTCGACCCCACCGTCGCAGAATACTCAGGCCCTGACCCTGACACGGTAGAGGTCACAGAGCGTCAAGCCGATTTAGCGAGATTCATCCAGCTTGCCCTCGGACCGAGATCAGTCTATTTCATCAGGGATCTGCGTCTGCAAGTCGAGATGCTAGGCGATGGACAGGTCCTGGTGCATGGATTTTCACTCGGCGCAATGAGCACTGCTACTCGGGATGTTCCACCCCTGTGCCACTTTCAGAGACCGAACTGCGCCGACTCGCAAGAACCATCCGACTATGTCATCTAACTTCACCACGACCTTCCTTCTGACGGCTTTCCCAGTCCAGCACCGCTTTGACCTTAAAGTGGTGCTGGACTCCCCATTTTAAAAGGTATTTACCCCCACAACTTAATCCTTGACAAAAATAATTGTTTCATCTGGATCTTTGAGTTATTATTAAAATGTACGATTAGATAAAAATATAAATGTAGGGGTAAACTTTTTGATTTATTTTGGTAAAATAATTATGTAGAGAAAATTTAATTTTATAAAGGCGGACAGATTGGCTGAAGAAGAAAAGAAGAAAGAGAAAGTACAACATTCGGAAGAAAAGAAACCGAGCCCAGAAGTTAAATCGGAAGATAAGAAAGTCAGTTGGGTCTTGGCGCTCATCATGAGTATTGTTTTTGGTCAGCTCGGTGTCGATCGCTTTATCATGGGTCAAGTCGGTCTTGGTATTCTAAAGCTCTTAACTGGCGGAGGCCTGGGAGTTTGGTGGTTAATCGACCTCATCTTGATCGCTACTAAACACAAGTTCCAAGGTATTGAGTGGGTAGAGAATTAAAAATTAACAATTTAATAATTATGAAAGGGAGGTGAGAAAGTGGTAGAGGGACAAAAAAATACAGGTATGTCAATAATTTGTTATATATGGATTCTTGTTCTGATTCCGTTATTAACAGACGCAAAGAACGATCCATTTGTTAAATTTCATATTAAACAAGGATTAGTTCTGTTAATCGCGAGTTTAATTGGTGGAGTAGTGGCCGGAATAATTCCTGTTGTCGGATGGTTTGTAATCGCGCCTATATTAAGCATCTTCATCTTAGTTCTGGCAATTATGGGAATCATCAATGCGGCTAGCGGACAAGAAAAGCAATTACCAGTTATTGGTCAATTCGGCGATAAATTCAATATTTAGTCAGATAAGTATTTTACAGAGAAACAAGTCTGTTTATTGTGGTTAATGTTTTATGTAACTCGACAATAATACTAAATATTGTTATATTAACACTAAATTTAACAATTAAGCTATACTCTATTTTTCTCTTCTGAGTCCAACGATAGCAAGAGCCAAGAAGTAACCACTAAATAAGAACTGCCAAACTCCATATCCGTATATTTCATCGGAAGCGTTTGCAATTCCCATCTGGGCAAAAGAGAATACGATCCCAAGTGAAGCCACCACGATCCCGATAATGCATAATGTTTTCATTTTATCCTTTCTTTATAAACAACATACTACTAGCTAAAGAATAGCTTATCTTAGCATTATATTCAAGGTCTCCTAGCGAGAACTTCCTTCGGAATCCAAGCTTTCAGCTTGTTTTAACACACTAAAGTGTGGTCTCCCGTATTTGGAGCCCAAGCTTTAGCTTGTTTTTAAAAAGCGAGATCTTCAGGGTAAAATAGAACCATCCCCTTTTTCCGTCATTGCGAGGTACTCCGAAGCAATCTATAGAACCCGGGTTTTAACCTGCTAACACACTAAAGTGTGGTCTCCAGGGCAAGGAGCTCAAGCTCTAGATTATTTTAGCTCTTAACCCCGAGGAATCTCTTCAAATAAGTTTACGAGAAACTCGTCGTTTGATTTTATGACGGTTAATTTGTATTCAATCTGCTCGGCATCTTCTTCGCGTAGGAGCCAATAGGATTTGACTACGATCTCGAAGGTGTCCTTTTGGCTGCTTGCCTCGGCAGAGATGATCTCAAACCGATCCATCGAAGGACTGGAAGTGCCAGCCCCAAAGGGGCCCCCTTCGGGGGCGAATTCCTCTTGGGTCGTTGAATTAAACAACTCCTCACTCATAAACGGCTTTGCTTCATCCAGCGAGCGATTCTCTTTGGCTAGCATAAACCGGTTGGCAACATCTTTGGCCGAGTCGAGATCCTCCGCGGCACTTGGCGAGCCAAGATCGTAAGAAACACTGACATTTTGAAGAGTCTTGGTCGCAGTTACTGTCGCACTCGCCTCTTCGTCCGTTGAAGCAAGTTCACGGGCATTTTGAATTTGATTGTAGACTATATAAAAAAGACCGAGTAGAACAACGATTAATACTATCAACATCGAAAGAAGCAGTTTTTGTTTTTTGTTTTCATCCATGTTTCCTCCTCTCTGAATTATATCAAAAGTTTTTGCTGGCACTTGAAAAATTACCTTTTCAGGAGTAAAGTTGAGTAAATTCGCCCGTGTAGCTCTCCGACGCTTCGGTCGGAGTCCCGACATCCTATGGATCGTCGGGGCAGTGGATACCTGCCCGCCAGGCTTATGCCCTCGTAGCTCAACGGATAGAGCATCAGATTGCGGATCTGAAGGTTAGCCGTTCGAATCGGCTCGAGGGCGCCAGGCATTGCAGGCGGGAAGCATCGGCTTGCGGAGCCGGAGACTACAGGTTCAAGTCCTGTCACGGGTACCAGAAACTTTCCTCCTCCACCTTGACGGGAGGGGTTTTTTAAATTATCATATTGCCTATCTCTTACGAATACGAAGAAGTTAATTGACAACACAAAGGAGGTCGGGAATGCACTTGGCAGGATTGCTTTTTGCTCTGTCGATGGCACTGAGCATACTCGATCTTTTGGGGATACCGCACATGCTAACTGGGGCATTCGCTTGCTTAGGACTTTGCGTGATCGTATTGATCGCGCTAGCGATCTTGGGAAAACACTAGGAGGCAGACGATGAAACTTGGCAGCTTACCGATTCTCATGGTTGTACCGATGGTGGCCAGCGCGGTCATCATGCATTTTGCGGGG
>JBDRAU010000059.1:0-30507 GCA_043823315.1 bacterium | reverse complement strand
AGGACACATATCAAGAGATTGTTGATAGGATGGGAATGTCCGAAGGGACGATTAATAAGATTCATTTCAAAACCAAAGGCAGCCCAATTATCAACAAACTATTCAATAATGACTGATCTACCACTACTGTACTGCGCAGTATAGTAGTGAAAGGAAAATTATTCAGAAGAATTATGTAAGTCAAGGTGGTAGGGGACGCTTAACTTTTTCCCCCATCAGAAGATACAATATTTTTGATCTCTAACGGGGCAAGCCTGATGATTGGCGATAAGAGTTTTAGCTCGGCCGTGAGCACTAGGCGATAGGGAACGCTACTATTTCGACCACACTCAACATAAAACTTTTATCCCAAATCTGACCGGCTCATCTCGGCCGTGAGAACTAATTTCAAAAATCCGAACGGCTCAGGGTGTGAGGCGTTGAAAAATTATGCCAAAAGCCCTAGTCTTAAGTAGAGAAACTAATACTGTGAAATTATGGGTGAAGTACCTGGTCCGCCAATCGACGACGAAGATGAAAATGGAGTTTTGGGTAAAGACATCGCCTGGTCGCATCCGCCAATAGATGAATCTGCTGAAGCTGTTCCACCAAGCGAGGAGAATAATCCAGATGTGTTTAGCGTACATGGAATGGTTACTGGAAGAGAGACGGAAAACCTTCCTGCCGGTGTATTATTTCTTAAATTAAAGATTGCTTTAAGACGGATGCAAGGCAAGTCGCCAACTACCGAAGCTGATGCTGAAAAAATGAGAACAGATTTAAAATTAGCTTCAGATTCTATAGAAAAACTGGCTGATCGTGTACGAGCCATTCCAGAAGAACTGTGGCACGAGAAACCCATCTACCTGACCGCCGTTTATTATGAATGGAAAGGACGGTGAGTAGGAAATAGGGAACTCTACTATTTCGACCACACACAACATAAAAAACATTTACCCAGATCCTGAACGCCCCATTAAATAATAGTAAATTAAACGGGGTAAACCTCATTCCCTGAGCCCTGCCTGCTCCTCGAGTCTGAGCCTCGCGGTTCGACCGTCCTGAGCTCACTGTCGAAGGAGAGTCGAAGACCGGCGGGCAGGCATTGAAAAATTAAGTCAAAAGCCCTAGTCTTAAATAAACATACAGGAGGATTTATGGGCGAACCTAACCCGATGGGACCTATCGACGACAAAACAGCCGACGAGTTAATGGCTCCGATAAATACACAAGCATCTGAAGCCAATCCTGAACCTATAAAGGTTGAGCAACCCAAACAGATTTGGTTGATTGAGGATTCGGGTCAACTTGCCAAATTAATAGTTGAAGGTGGGTCAAGCATTCTAGGGCAAAATCAAGTCAACGCCACAATCGTGCATTTTCAAGAAGGAGAGCAAGCTATTGCTAGATATGAAGAAATTCTGGAAAAGGATGAACTTCCGCCTGTGATTATTTTAATGGATTATAGCCTAGAAGGAGAGGTAGAAAATCCTAAATACAAAACAGGAGTAGCGGTTATAGAAGAATTAAAGCAAGTTGCTGCCAGGCACAACGCCAAGCTGCCACAAATCGTAGCCTTTAGTACCGAAGAAGAATATGCGGCGGAACTTATGAAGGCCGGGGCTTCATCGTCGGTCGATAAGCGAAAAGGAACTCTTGCCTATTTCAAAAGTTTACGACTTGAAAATGATTAATGGATAAGGAAAAGGAAATGAAAAATCACGAGGTGGAATTGAGGGCGTTTATTACAAAAAGAAAAAAAGAAAATATACTTGATTTATTAAAAAACGCACCCAGCAAAAAGCAATATATAAAAGATGTTTATTATTGTCCTAACTCAGTCAGGCAGTTTTCTGAAGTTGAAATGGATGATGTGGGAAGTTTTAGCCTGAGACTTCGTGAATCAAAAGTAGGAAGTAAGCTAGAAACCACAATAAACATGAAAGTCATCACCGCATACGAGGATCATAACGCATGGGATGAGCACGAAATTAAAATTAATTCTCTCAAGGAGGCACAAAAAATTTGCGTTGCCCTGGGATTCAAATCTTTTTTTACCCTTGAAAAGCATAGACATGTCTTCAAATATCGGGGAATGAGTGTAAACTTCGAGGAAATAAAAGACGCTGGAAGTGCAATAGAAGTTGAGCTTATTACTGAAAAATCAAAAGCAAGTGAAGCTAAACAAAAGATTTTAGATTTTTTTGAAGAGGCAGGCATAAAAAGCGAGCAAATCGTTAAAAAAAGCCTTACTAACGAACTCATGCATAAACTAGCGAAGTTCTAGGGCTTTTTAGGTTGATGTTTTCTGCTGTCTGATCGATAAAGGATGATTCCTTTGAGCCCACTGTCATATGCCAGATGAATAATGTTAATCATTTCTTTAATTAATGAATAGGTTTTTGCTGAAGGCAGATTTGTGCTTAGGAATTTTGCGATTCCACCTCGCAAAAGCTCTCACAAATCCCTAAAAAATCTCCCACTCTTTACAAATTTCTAAAAAGTACTAAAATATGACCAATGCAAGTGGGTTTTGTAGGAGGCGCCAACAAGACCCATGAGTAAATTCACATGAAGGGAGATGAGGCCATGCGTTTCCTAGAGTATCTCGGCATTGCTGCTGTCGTAGCGGTCGCCGTTCCTCTAGTGGCGTTCTGCGGTTTGGTCAGCGCAGCTTTCACGGTTATGTCTTATGCCGCCGTGACAGCCGGTTGCTTCGGTTGCTGCTACTTTGCCAACTGTTGGTTCTAGAGGAGTCCTGCCCGTAAACCGCAGACCAAGAACACGGCGCTACACAGGATTCTAGCGTCCTTGATCTGCCCCGAACCCAGTACGTGTCGTCATACGGGTGGCACCTACCCAAAAGAGGTGCATCACGCAGACCCTCCCTAAGCCGGAGCGGCAACTGCCCAGTCGGCAAACTCGCAATCAGGCCAGTTTGCCCTTTACAGGGTGGCACCTACCCAAAAGAGGTGCATCACACGCGCCATGGCGCAACAGCGCGACTCACGCGCTCCCACACGGGACGTCTTATGTCCCAGGGCCGGCTACATAACCGGCCCTTTGATTTACCTTGAAACCCCATCCAAAACCCTCTAGTCTTAAATAACTAAGCATTTATCAATTAGTAAATATGGAAACAAAAGCTATTTTTGGGCTATTAGCATCTTTGTTTGTTCTCCTGGGAACGATCCCTTATTTAATAGACATTCACCACAAAAGCGCGCATCCTCATGTACTCAGTTGGCTCGGGTGGTCTTTTATTACTTTCTTAGGCGCTAGTGCAATGATGGCCGAAGGTTCGACTTGGGCCTCTGCCATAATCTGGGCAAACACGCTTACTTGCCTTACGATCGCAGTATATTCCGTAATTAGGCGAGTTGGAGTTTGGTCAACAACGGTTTATGACTACGTATTTTTCGGTCTTGGCTTAATCGGATTAGTCCTGTGGCAAACGCTTAATACGCCAGTTATCGCTATTGTCTGTGCAATTTTAGCCGATTTATTCTTTGGCTTGCCGACAATCATAAAGACATATAAGAACCCAGCGTCTGAAACTCGGCTGGTATGGGTTGCTGCGGCCACATCGGGATTTCTCGGGCTTTTTGCTCTAAGGGTTTTTTCTTTTCATGAAGTGGCATATCCAATCTATTTATTTATGTATGACACAACATTATTGTTTTTGGTTTTGAAAATTATTACCTCCAGAAATCGCACTACTGTAAATTAGGGAACGCTACTATTTCGACCACACTCAACATAAAACTTTTATCCCAAATCCTGAACGGATGAGTAAAGTTTTAAACCATTGAACTAGAAGTTTTTACATAAATAACATATAATTATTGCACTAGGCAGTGTTCGTAGTATATAATAATATTGAAGGTGAAATGGCAAAAATTATTAGCAGTAAAAATGTGCTAGGTGGGAGACAACGTATTGCCGGTACGCGTATTTCTGTTGATCTCGTCTACAACTATTTTAGAGATGACAATATAAAACAAATATATGTAGATTATCCGCATCTCAAAAAGGATCAGGTTGAATCTGCACTAGATTATCTGGATAAAAAACTACATAGCGCAAAGGAACAAGTTGACCCCGCGCCAGCTTAAATTTAAGTTTTATCTCGACGAAAACTTCCCGGTCCCAACTGGGAAGTTTTTGAAATCCCTAGGGCATAATGTTCTGTTTGGAATTAAAGTTTTACGCAAATCCGGCTTATCTGATTTTAAACACATTGCAGAAAGTACAAAACAAAACGCAATTTTATTGGCTTTTGACAGAGATTTTGTTATCAATAATGATCTTGTTGCAAGAGCATCCAAAAGTCCAGGGGTCATATTAATAATAGCAACGGATACGAAATCCTCCACAGCAGAAATGATTCTTCGAAAAATCATTAAGAACCTAACATGCAACGGCATTAAGGGTAAAATTTGCTGTGCTTCAATTGATAAAATCGAGTATAAAAAGGCAGAATAGAAGTTCTCGACAAGCTCGAACAAAAAAATAGGAATAACAAGAATAGCAGGAACTGGGAACGCTACTATTTCAACTACGCTCAACATAAAAAACTTTTACCTTCGTTAGAAGATACGATCCCTCCGGTCTCTAACGGGGCAAGCCTGATGATTAGCAACTTTTTGTTTCTTGGCATATAATAAATTCATACAAAAACACCGTAATTGACTGTATTGCAAAACTACTAATAAAAAGCGAGGGAAAAATGGATAGTCCTAATCGAAAACGCCCAAGAATAGTTTTGATAGTGGTTCTGGCAATTATTATTTTGGGAATTATTTTAGGTTCTTATTTTCTGATTAAAAAGCTAAACTCGCCAGAATTAACACAGGGGCAGACAGCCGCAAAAGACTGGGCAAGTTATAATGACGAACGTGGTTTTTCTGTCCAAATGCCCAAGGGCTGGAAAGTGAAAATTATGGATTGGGGACTGATAAAAATCGGACCAGATCCTGAAAAAATCGGCGAACAAGCGGTTTTTGCCTTGACTATGGTTTATCCGATCGAAAAAACAAAAGAAGAAGCTTTGGCAGATGCAAAGAGTTATTTTGAGGAGTCATTTGACAATTTTCAAATCTCGGATCAAAAGAACGCTGACAAATACGACTCCATTATTTGTAAGATAAAATACATCGGCAGCGATATGATGGGAGTCTTGAATATAAATGGCGGCGGTAAGAGTTATTTCGTTTCCGGATTTGCCGCTCCCAGCGATAAGCTTAAAGAGGATATGCCGAACTTAATGAAAACGCTCTCTTCATTTAAATATGACGCTAAATTAAAAAACCCGGATAAGGTTAAAAATATAGTAAAAATGGTTTCATGGAAAGATCCGAAAGAAGGAGCATTTAGTATTAATGTGCCTAAGGGTTGGAACATCGATGGCGGGGTAGTCAGACCGTATATCGACGCCACCTTAAAAATTGTTGCCACAAGCGGTGATGAGGGCATTGAAGTTGAAAATCCCTACCCGCCAATTTATACAGCACCCAATCAAATATTGGAATACGCCGGTTTCACTGAAGGTTCTCGTTATAATCCGTCAGGCGGAATTTCCCAGGACATGATTGTAATGTCGGAAAAAAATGCCCAAGCTTACATTGAAACAACTCTCGCGGAAAATTTAAAACTTAATGTAGATTCTGTAAAATCACGCGACGATCTGGTGGCGAAAGTTCCCCAGTTATCTTATACGACGAAGGCAACTGCCGCCGAAGCGACTTTGAGCGGCGACGGCAAAATCCATAAAGTCGTTGTTATCCAACAAGGGATTAGCGCGGCAGAAACAAATTTGTGGTATGTCGGGCTAACGCATTACTGGGCACCGAAAAGCGAGATCAGTAAAGTAGAACAAATTGCCACAGCTATGGATGAATCCTTCAAACTCGACTCGGCTTGGGTAGCAAAAGAACAGGTTGAAGTTGCCAAAAGATCACAAATTATTAGCCAGACACAATCGGAAATTTCCGATATAATTTCTTCAACCTTTGAATATCGCTCTTCCTCGCAAGACAAGATGGCAGACAAGTGGAGTGATGCGATTCTAGGGGTGCAAGATGTTTATGATCCATCAACCGGAGAAAACTATACGGTTCCCAATACTTCTACGTATTATTGGACAGACGGATTGAACACTGTAATTGGTACCGATACTCACGATAATCCGGGTAACTATTGGGACTGGCAGGAGCTAACACCGGTGGAATAAATCGATCGATCGCGGCGGCGGCGAAATTGGTTGTGAAAAAAATGCAAAACTTGTTTTGCAAACAATAAATAGGGAACACCACCATTTCACCCCCCCACTCAACATAAAAACTTTTACCCAAATCCTGAGCTGTTCAGATGAGCCCTGCCTGCTCCTCGAGTCTGAGCCTCGCGATTCGACCGTCCTGAGCTCACCGTCGAAGGAGAGTCGAAGACCGGCAGGCAGGCGTTGATCTAAATTTTCCCACCCTTGACTTCTTCTGTAAAAGTTTTAGGCTTAAGATAGATTAATAAAGGAACAAAGGAGCAAAATGGCTGGAGAATTTAGAGAAGGTGATTTTACCTCAGAAGAACCGGGATCAGAGGCCGGAGCAGAGATCGAAACAAAACCTGTACCCGATATAATTGGTGAAGATGGCCGTCGCACTAAGCTAAGTATCCCCCCTGGTGAATTTTGGGTAACTGATAAAATTTCTCATGCAGAAATTGAAGTTCCAAGTAATTCCGGAATCAGGGCTGATATTGCTGAAGACACGACCTTTAAAACAGAGCCTGGTGCAAAGATTATAATTCCCGAAGACAGCCGAAAGATAGAATTCATTGAACATAGAACGGCGGCATAATTGGTTCAAAGAAAATACATAAATGAAACCAAAAGAAATTGATCTGGGATTCAGAATTGATGAAAATAAATTAAAACGACTTGATCTTCCAGCCGAAGAAGTTTTATTTTCTGAACTCATTCACAATGCTGATTTTTGTTATTTAGAAAAAGAAGGAACGGATGACTGGAACCTTAGTCCTAATAATTTAATCAAGGATTTTGATCGGGAAACTACTCATGCTAAGAGAGTCGAGGCTGCTGATTTAACTTATCCGATTTATATTTATAAACACCTTGGCAGTTGGATCATTCTTGACGGAGTCCATAGATTTACCAAAGCCGTAATGAATGACAAGAAAATAATTTTAGTTAAAAAAGTTCCACAAAAATTTATTGATTCAATCAAAAAGAAAAAAAGGAGTTCTCGTGCCAATATTTAATGGTGAACAGCCTGGTGATCCTGGGATGGCCGCTTCCCAAGACGATGAGAGAATGGAGATTAGCGAAGCGGGGCAACTCGAAGTAAAAATGGAGGCGGCAAAAACACATTTTCTTGAAATTGCAACAACAGAAGGTCCGGCTTCTGAAATCGCCATTACTGCAGTTGGTATTTATCATGACTTACTGCAAACAGTTGCTGAATCAAAAGAAGATCGAGAACGATGGCTAGGTACCGAGATTCTCAATACATATATTGCTGCCAACGCAGTTAATCCGGAATACCAAGAAATGGTGGATTTATCTCGAGAAGAATTAGATATGGTAGAATAGATAATAGAAAATACTTAGCTTTAAATAACGAAGAACTAGGGGGACACTACACTGAAGGTAGAATGGTCAGTAGCGAGTAGCTAATGCAACGGCTCATTGATTGAGCCGTTGCTAAAGAAAATAGGTCTTGACTTAATCCAAGTATTAATGTTTAATTGTATTAAAGCGGCAAAAGGTCGCTTAAATTATTAAGTAAAAATGGCCCTCCTACGTCCAATCTCTTTCGCAAGTAGGTTATTATTCCTCTTGCAAAACTAGATTGAAGCTTCGGACGGGCTTCCCGTTCTCGACTTCCTGTTTGGGAGCGTCGAAACGGGAGCGGAGGTTAATTATGCAAATAGGAGATTTTTTATCAGCGATCAAGCAACTATCGGACGAAAAAGGTCTACCGGAATCGATAGTCTTCGAAGCAGTGGAATCGTCCTTAGCAGCGGCTTATAGAAAAGATTTTGGAAAATCGGGTCAGGTTATTAGAGTTAAATTAAATCATCAAAAGAACACTATGAAGGTAACTCAAGTTTTTTCAGTTCTCGAAAAGGACGAGGAAAAGACTAACGACGAAGCACAATTAACGCTCGTCGATGCAAAAAAGATTGATAAAAAAGCCGAAGAGGGTTCCGAAGTAGAGATACCGCTTGAAGCTCAATATGAATTTGGACGAGTCGCTGCCCAAACCGCCAAACAGGTAATTATTCAGAAACTGCGCGAAGCAGAACGAGAAGTTCTCTACAAAGAATTCAAAGCCAAAGAACGCAAAATCGTTAACGCCACCGTTCAACGAGTTGAAGGCCAAAACGTTATTCTCGATATGGGTAAAATTAACGGTATTATGCTGGTAAGCGAACAAATCCCCGGCGAAAGATACTATACGGGTCAGAAATTAAAGGTATTTGTCAAGGATGTTGAAGAGACCGCAAAGGGACCAAGAATTTTAGTCTCAAGATCAGACGTAGAATTCGTCAAAGGACTATTTATTCAGGAGGTTCCTGAAATTGAGGCGGGTTCAATCGAAATCACTGCCATTTCCAGAGAGCCAGGTTCCAGAACTAAAGTAGCCGTCAAATCACACGATGAAAACCTAGATCCAGTCGGGTCTGTAGTTGGACAGCGCGGAACGCGCGTTCAATCCGTTCTAGGTGAACTATCAGGAGAAAAGATCGATATAATTCTGCATGATGAAGATATCGAAACCATGATCAAGAACTCTCTTTCTCCTGCCACCATCGACAAAATGAAATTCGACAAGAAAAACAAGGTGGTCAAGATCTGGGTTCCAGATGACCAACTGTCACTTGCTATTGGAAAATCGGGTCAGAATGTAAGACTTGCCAGCAAACTTGTTAACTGGGAGATAGATATAGTCAAAGACAGACCTAAACCGACTCAAAAGAAAAATACCGAAAAAGAAGAACCCAAGAGCGAGGATGATTCAAAAACTGAAAAACACAAGAAAACTACGATAAAGGTGAAAAAATCGACTAAGGCAGACAAAAAAAACAGAAGGCAAGGAAACTAATGATCAGCAACAGTCCGTTTAATAAGCTAACAAGGAACGCCAAGCTTATTTTGACCGAAGCTCAAAAAGCCGCCGACGCTGACAGGAATAGCTTAAAGAGCGAGTATATCCTGCTTGCATTGATCGAAGTACCCGGAACATTGTCCCATGACATCCTCAAAGAATACTCCGTTAACTTAGATCAGATCAGGATGCTTATCGATCTTAGAAATAAGGAAAGAAATCAAAAAGAGCCCATCAGTGACGAAGCCAAGGACATTCTTAGAATTGCCTTTAGAGTAGCTGCAGACTTTGGGCATTACAGCGTTGATACTGAACATTTGCTAGTTGGAGTACTCTCGAGCGATAATTTTTCCAGCTTCCAGATGATAAAAAAGGTCGGGATCGACCCGGAAAAGGTAAAAAACCAAATCAGGGATATTTTTACCAATATCTCGCAGATGGATCAAATGATTTCGCACGAAGGTCAAGCGGGGGAAATGGAACAACCCGGCCCGGAACCGTTTGATCAGACACCGCCCCTGCCGCCCGCACCATTTGCCGAGAGTGAATTGCCGCCAATGCCTGCTAGAGCTTCAAACAAAAACAAAAAGATATTAGAATATTTTGCCACAAACTTGGTTGAGAAGGCCAAAAAAGGCGAAATAGATCCTGTTTGGGGACGAGAAAAGGAAATCACAAGAGCCATCCAAATTCTGTTAAGGCGCACAAAAAACAATCCTGTTTTCGTTGGTGATCCAGGGGTCGGAAAAACAGCCATAGTTGAAGGACTGGCCCAGAAAATCGCCAAAGGCGATGTACCGAGGCAACTTATTGGAAAAAAGATTTATCAACTGGATTTGGGACTATTGATTGCCGGAACAATGTACCGCGGACAATTCGAAGATAGATTAAAAAAAGTAATCGCAGAGATAAAAGAAGATCCTAGAATTATAGTGTTTGTTGATGAACTCCACATGATAGTTGGAGCTGGATCTGCCGAGGGATCACTTGATGCGGCAAACCTACTTAAGCCATCGCTGGCTAAAGGCGAAATACGGTTAATAGGCGCTACAACCTACGATGAATACAGAAAACACCTCGAGAAAGATTCGGCTCTCGAGAGAAGACTGCAAATGGTTAAAGTCAAAGAACCCTCCGTAGAAGAAACAATCGGTATCTTGAACGGAATCAAGCAATCCTATGAGAGATATCACAAAATCAAAATAGATAAGTCCGCTATCGAGGCGGCGGCCAAGTTATCTGAAAAATACATAACTTATCGATTTTTACCGGACAAGGCAATTGATCTTATTGACGAAGCATCGGCAGCAAAAACGCTTGAGTCAAACAGCTCGGATCTAAATTTAAAATTAAAAAAGATAAAAAGTAAAATCGAGGAACTGTCAGCGCTTAAAGAAAACTTGATCAGCGAGGAAAAATTTGAGCAGGCCGCACAAGTCAGAGACGAGGAACTCAAACAAACAGAGCTAGAAAAGAGCATCCTGAAAAATGAAAAAACGGGGGAGGAGAAAATAACCGACTACGATATTGCCAAATTGACCTCTGACATTACTGGAATACCGACAGGCAATCTACTAGAAGAAGAGATCAAAAAATTCCAAAATATCGACAAGGAACTCTCTAAACACATCGCGGGACAAAAAGAAGCAATCTCGGAAATTACCAAAGCCCTTAAGAGAAATAGAAGTGGAATTTCATCCGAACTTCGCCCAATCGGTTCATTTATTTTCCTTGGCCCAAGCGGAGTTGGTAAAACAGAAGTCGCCAGGGTCTTGGCAAAATATATCTATGGATCAGATCAATCTTTGGTCAAAATAGACATGAGTGAATTTATGGAGCGCCACAACACCTCAAGATTGCTCGGCGCGCCTCCGGGATACGTCGGGTTTGAGGATGCGGGTAAACTCACCGAAGCGATTAAGAACAATCCTTATAGCGTAGTCTTATTTGACGAGATTGAAAAGGCGCATCCCGAGGTTTTTAATATTCTTCTTCAAATCCTCGATGTAGGTACACTAACAGATGCCAAAGGACGAGTAATAGATTTTTCGCACAGCATTATCATTATGACCTCCAATATTGGAATTGAGGAATATAACAAAATAAACCAATTTGGTTTTAACGACGAAACAACAAAGGAATTCGAAGTTAAGGACAAGATCAAAGAAATATTGGGAACGGTTTTTAGGCCTGAAATGATAAATAGAATCGATAAAGTGATTGTATTTGATCCTTTGACCAAGAATGACTTAGAAAAAATAGCCGAGTTTCAGCTAGAGCTTTTAAGGGAAAAATTGCTTGAGAAAAAGATTACACTAAAGTTCAACAAAGAGGCGATTAAGACCCTCGCCAACAAAAATTACGATCGTATATTTGGAGCAAGACCGTTAATTAGAGAGATAGAGGAGCTAATATCAGACCAGATTTCCAATCTGATTATTAGTGCTAAAATAAAAGCAAATGAAAGTATTAAAATTTCCGCTAAAAACGGAAAGATTAAAATTACCACGGCTTAAGGAAAAATTATTCAATGAGCTGATCAAGTATCTCACTGATGATGATATTTCTAAAATAGAGAAAGCCTACGAATTTGCGAAAGAATCGCACAAAGGGACTAAAAGATATTCCGGCGACGATTATATCGTACATCCTGTGACAATCGCGTACTCCCTATCACGGCTAAGAATGGACCAAGCGACGATAATAGCGTCGCTTCTTCACGACACAATTGAAGATACATCGATTGAGGTCAACGATATACGAAAAGCTTTTTCTACTGAAGTAGCAACTATAGTGGAATCGGTTACAAAACTCTCGAATATAAAAATCAATAAAAGCTGGTTTCCGCTTGGAAAAACGACCCATGAAAAAATAAGCGAATACGAGCGTCAAATTGGAACCATTAGGAAAATGCTGATCGCCATGAGCCGTGACGTCAGAGTAATTTTCATAAAACTAGCAGACAAAATTCACAATCTCGAAACGCTTAAGTTTCTTCCACCCGATAAGCAAGAAAGGATCGCCAAAGAAGCAATAGAGATTTATGCTCCGATTGCCGGAAGACTCGGCATGGGCGAATGGAGGGGGCTCTTGGAGGATTTGTCTTTTCCTTTCGTTTATCCCGAAGAAAGCAGAAAGATCAAGGAATTAGCCATCCCCGAGATCAAGGAAAGGGAGAAATACCTCAAAAGAATAACCGTAAAACTCAAGAAGATTTTGTCTGAAAACAAAATCAAACATGAAATCAATTTTAGGGCCAAGAAATGGTACAGCTTATTTAGAAAACTAAATAAATACAACGACGATTTAGATAAGATCCACGATCTCATTGCCGTAAGAATAATCGTAAATTCCATAGAGGATTGCTATGCTGTCTTGGGTCTAATTCATGCTGACTGGAGACCACTTGTGGGGAAAATCAAGGACTATATCGCTCTGCCAAAGCCAAACGGTTATAAGTCAATTCACACAACCGTTTTCGCAGACGAAGGACAAATTGTTGAATTCCAAGTCAGAACCAAAGAGATGCACCACCAAGCTGAATTCGGCATTGCCGCGAACTGGATATATCAGGAGAAGAAAGTGTCGAAGCTGCCGAGCAAAAACGATTTAAAGTGGATAGACGAATTTAATAAACTCTCGCGGAACATCAAATCACCAGAAGAACTTTTTAAATCCCTGACTATGGATCTATTTGAAGATAGGATATTTGTCTTCACTCCTCAAGGCGACGTAAAGGACCTGCCGCAAGGAGCCACCCCTGTTGATTTTGCCTATTATGTCCATACCGCGCTTGGTAATCATTGCTCGGGAGCAAAAATAAACGGCAAAATAGCCCAACTGAACAGCAAATTGCAAAACGGCGATATTGTAGAGATTATCGAGAAGAAAAATGCACATCCTCATTCCGATTGGCTAAATTTTACAAAAACCAGCCACGCCCGATCACAAATAAAGAAGGTGACTAAGGGACAATTGTAACTAGATTTAAAGCTGTGCTTTAAGGTTTGCATAAGGTTTGCGTTTGATACACAAACCGTGATAAAATGCGATTATGATACAAAAACCCCGCGGGACACAAGATTACATTGGTGAAGAGTTCAAAATTCGACGAGAACTTGAAGACAAGTTCATAAATTTTTATTTGGAAAAAGAATATCAGGGCATCGAAACGCCTCTTTTTGAACAAAAAAATCTTTTTGTTCGATCGGTGGGAGAAGAAACCGATATAGTTTCAAAAGAGCTATTTGACCTCGAAAAGAAATCAGAGGAAGTATATTCCTTGCGGCCGGAATTTACCGCAGGAGTTATAAGAAGTCTGATTGAGAGGGGACTAAAAAGCATGCCTCTTCCTGTAAAAGTGTTTTCCGTCGGATCATGTTTTCGTTACGAACGACCCCAAAAAGGCAGAAAAAGACAGTTCAATCAATTAAGCATAGAACTTATTGGAAAAAAATCTCCGGAAATTGATGCGCAGGTTATTGCTGACGGATATGAATTCTTAAAACAAAATTCAATAAATGTAGTTGTTAATTTAAATACTCTTGGAAGTCGAAGTACAAGAGAAAAATACAGCGTAGAACTAAGGGATTATTTAAAACAGAATCTGGACAAATTGTGCGATGACTGCAAAAAAAGAGTCGACAAAAATCCGCTACGGGTTTGGGACTGTAAAACAGAGAACTGCAACCCGGGAGAAATACCTTCAATTCTAGATTCCTTAGAACCTGACGAGAAAGATTTTTTTGAAAAAATTCAATCCGAATTAACACAAAAGAACATTGAGTTCGTTGTTAAAGCCGACCTCGTTCGAGGACTTGATTATTACACCGGCGTTGTTTTTGAATATGTTACAGGGGATGACGAAGAAAGACAAAACTCTCTCGGCGGCGGCGGCAGATACGATGAGCTCATCCGCGAACTTAACGGCCCAGACTTGCCAGCTGTCGGATATGCATTCGGATTTGAAAGAGTGATAGAAAACCTGAACTAAAAGTAGCACCTAAACTACGTTCTCGAAGAATTAGTATCAAGCGACCACTTAACTCTCCAGAACAGTTAATTAGCATAGACAGGATGGTAGAGTTCGAGATTAAGACACCGTAAGGTATTCTTTATGTTGACATAAAAAGAAAAAAAGTATATATTAGCTTACTGTCCCTTAACAGGTTCGGGCTTGTACTTACTCAGCACAGGAGGACGAATATGAGTAGTAGAGAAAGATGGCTGCGCGATATTATTGGGCAGCTGACAGAGATGCCGCGTGAGCTCTGGAGGTGCGGTCCCGAAGAATCACAACAGTTCGAGGCCGCCGACTCCACGGTTACCGGTGGGCTAGCAGTAATGTTAACCAGTCGGCCGATCACCCACCGGGGGAGCTGTGGCTCCAGGAGTTTTCGAGCTACGGTCAAGTATGCAGAGCCGGGCATTGTTCCGGCCGAGGATGGCTGGGAGATCGAAGTAACACATCATGACATCGTCTTCGCCAACGTACAGCACGATCGGAGAGAGAGTTTCTCGCTCGACCGTATCGGGTTGAATACTCACGAGCCGCTCGGTAGCTGTAAGTACAAGAGCGGTGGGCTCTTCCGCCGGAAACACCCGCTCCAACTTCTCTACGAGGAGCTGGCCAAGACCGTCCCAGGCCGGCAACGGCCTAATCTCACGTTAAGTGAGCGCTAGTGGTAAGTTAGCTGATCTGGCAACCAGCCACACTCTGCACCCTCGTTTTACCTGGGCAGATACACTCTGCCCTCCCTCAACATTCAATTGTTCTGATGAGTCGTTGAAAATTACGACGAAAGGGAAAAAGACCTAAACTCCCCAGCTAAGTTTTTTAAGATAAGTTCAACATCACCCGCGCTTGACCCTGTCAGAGTAGCTTTCTGTAAAACATAGGAAGCTGACATTCGCCAGAGATCCTTCGACTCACCATAGTTTGCTCAGGATGACAAAGCCATTTACCAAAACGCTGTCTGCAAGGGTCTGCGGGCCGGTTTGACCCCAGCACCAAAAATTCGAATGCTTCACGGCTGGCTATTCGTCCGTGGGAGAGAGAGCTTTCGAGCTCCACTTTCGAAAGTGCATCGTATCTTGGTGCGGGGTCTGCGCCACACTTCTTTCAATTTATTCTTACTGATTGTAAAGTCCTAATGAGAAAATTCGCTTGACCCACACACCAAACCTTACTGTGCAAGGGATTGCATCCTCTACGCACAGTGCGGTTAGTGAGGGGTCTGCGCCCCGCCTTTGGTAAAAAAAGGCGGGGCTTGACATGTTCGTTTTTTGTTTGGTACGATTAAATTAACCCCTCACACCAATACTTCACTTCGCAATTAAAGAACGATTATATGAATTTAAAAAACAATTTATCAGACAAAACACAAATGAAAAATAATTGGTGTAGGGGTAAATGAATAAACAGCTCCCACTCACAAAAAGACAATCGGAAATACTTAGTTTAATAAAGAGCTTCATCGAAGAAAATGATTATGCGCCGAGCTATCGTGAAATCGCAAAATTATTAAAACTATCATCAGTTGCAACTGTGGCAGAATATATATCGGTACTAGAGCAAAAAGGATACCTAACAAAGCAAGGGTCTTGTGCCAGAGCACTTCAATTGACTCCTGCCTGGGATGAACGAACTTTTGAAGTCAAGTTGATCGGCACAATTGCGGCTGGCCATCCGATTGAGGCGATCAGAACAAACGAAACAATTGATATTCCCCGCGATATGATTGGTCCGAACATTTTCGCACTTAAGGTCAGTGGAGATTCTATGAAAGATGATGGAATCTTTGATGGCGATTATGTGATTATCGAAAAGACCTCAAACCCTAAAAATGGAGACATCGTTGTAGCGCTTACAGACCAAGACAATGCCACGCTAAAGAGATTTTTTAGAGAGAAAACAAGAATCCGACTTCAACCGGCCAACTCAAATTACAAACCGATTTACACACGCAAAGCATTAGTACAGGGAAGAGTGAAGGGTGTAATACGCAAGTATGCGTAGAGAAATAAGATCAAAATCAAAAGTTAAAATTACAGTTTCTCACCCGCGTAAGGTTTAGCAAAAAAAATTGACAGCGATTTGACACAACAACACTAAGATTTGGTATAATAAATCTATCATGTCAAAATCATTAGATATTATCGACCCAAAAAAAGAACTAGGCGATGACGAACCAAAAGAGGAGGAAGAAATGGTCAATGCCGAAGGATCGGAAGAAAAATCAAGCGGTGGAGTATTTTATTTAGTAATCGGAATCATTGCTGTTATTGTATCGACCTCCTTAGCTCTCTACATCCTATTTAAAGACGATGGAGGCACAGGAACAAATTCAGCGCAAAAATCTCAAACAGCAACAGTAAGCCCAAGCGGCTCTGAAACAGCTACCGAGAGTGCCACGGCAACGACAGAACCACAAGAAACTGCAACCTCCGCCACATCCTCTTTCAAATACACCGATGAATCAATTCGCATAGTAAACGGTAACGGTGTCTCCGGCGAAGCGGCCAAGGTAAAGGATCTTCTCGAAGGAAAGGGATATTCTATAGCATCGGTTGCAAACGCTTCCAGAACTTACGACGAGTCAATCATATACCACAAGACCGGTCAAGAAGACTTGGCCAAAGCTATCAAAAACGATATTTCAAGTTTATACAGCGCCAAAACAGAGCTTTCCGATTCAACCGTTGGTAGTTATGACGCAATTATTGCTCTCGGAGCTAAATAGCTCAATCTATTATGTAGTGGGCTTGTTCTTAGCTTTTGTTATTCTTAGAGAAGTCTTGATAAGACAAACCGCAAGCCTTCCTTTGATCTATTATTTAATTCTATTCCCGGGAGTTATTGTCCACGAACTTTCGCACACATTTGCTTGCATTATCTCTTTCACTCCGATTAAATCCCTAAAGCTATTCTCAAAATCAGGTGGGTTCGTTCTCCATCAGAAACCAAGATTCCTGTTTGTAAGCTTTTTCATCTCTGCCGCCCCAGTTATTCTCGGTCTTGCTATTCTTTATTTTTCTTTTCACTTCCTGCAAAATCAATATGAGCTCAAACAATTCAACGCGACAACATTTTTTCTTTTCTACTTCACCTCAAGCGTTCTAATAACTATGCTTCCAAGCCGACAGGATGTTTTGAATGCCACCTCTGTATACATCACCATCGCAGTAATCGGCGTAAGCTACTTTTTCCTCTCCAGTGATAAATCAATCTTTACAAAAATCAACATCGGCTTGATCATTTCGCTTATTATACTTATAATTTTGAATGTTCTGGTCTTTTCGATTAAAAAGATAAAAGGGGATTAATGACAATATTTGCGCTAAAAAATAAAGACAAAGTGGTTGAGAAATTAACCAAGTATGTTGAGAAAAACAATATAAAATCAGGGGTTTTGTTGGCGCTTGGCGCTCTGGAACAAGCAGATCTAATGATTTACAATCTTAAAACAAAAAAGTATCTCTCTAAGCACCTAGAAGGTCCGATTGAGGTCACTAATTTTATCGCAGTTATCGGAAAGGACCCCGAGGGGAATTGCCATATTCACCCCCACATCACTCTTTGTGATAAAAGTTTTAAATCCTTTGGCGGACACCTCAAGGAAGCAGTGGTAGGGGCAACACTAGAGGTTGTCGTAATTGAATCTGATCAGGCAATCGAAAGATACGCCGATAGTGAAATAGGACTTAATTTGATATCATAGATATGTAGGCAGTTAAACACGTATAATGAATAAAATAAACTAACATGCCCCGCAACAATTCCTTACTGCAAAACGGATTACATCCTGTTATTGCAGTGCGTCAGCTGCAGGGGCTCTCGGGTTTTGCCGAGCAAAACTCGATGTGGAGGGGAAAGTGATTACGTTCTTCAAGAGAATATTTGCAGAAAAGAAATATCGAACAGTTTTTATAATATGTATCTCTTTGGCTGTTTTAATTGTAGTTGGAGCTTTTGCAGCAAAAAGATATGCCGGCCAAAAGAATTCGCTGGTTACAGCTAAGAAACCAAACAGTGCAGATACAATCTGTTTGCTTGATGGACAGAACTACACAAAAGACAAAGCCACCAGACACCCTCTGGCGGTAATGATAGAAAACCACCCTGACGCCAGACCGCAGTCAGGTTTGATTGATGCATCTATCGTTTATGAGGCAATTACAGAGGGCGGAATTACTAGATATATGGCAATTTATGGACCAACGGATACCAAGGAAATTGGACCAATCCGCTCTGCAAGATTGTTTTTTATGGATTACGTTAAGGAGTACGACGCCTTTTACGCTCATGCCGGTGGAAACGAGGACGCAATGGCAAACATAGATGCCTACTCGATTAAGGACCTTAGTCACTTTGGCGACTATTTCTATCGTGATTCTAAGGGGCAATACGTAGCATCAGAGCACACCTTGTACTCTTCGACAGACAAATTGTATGAATATGCTGCAATTAAGAAATTCGATATCTCAAAATCGAGTTTCACCGCCATGAAGTTCAAGCCACTGGGACCTGTTGATCAAGCCGGAAAGGGAGTCGAAATTAACTTTTCTTCGCCATCATATAAGGTTACATGGAGCTTTGACCCTGCGACCAACAAATACTCAAGATCTCTCGCGGGAGCGCCGCACAAAGACAGAACAACCGACCAGCAGATTACCTCGCGCAATATCATAATCCAGACCGTTGAGAGAACCTATCAGCCAACCGGGAGTTATGGTTCATCAAACTACGTCTTTACCAATATCGGTTCCGGACCTGCTACTGTCCTTAGGGATGGCAAGGTAATAAACGCAACGTGGAAAAAAGATAAGCTCGAGAGCAGGACCAAGTTCTTCGATGAGTCCAATAAGGAAATCACGATGAACCCAGGCAACACCTGGTATGAAATTATTCCTCCGGAAGTAACTCCGAGCTTTATCTAGAGGATCTTAAACCGCTAATTAGAAAAGGCCCCACCTGGGGCCTTTTCCTCTTCACTCTCTAGTGCTTTAGATACTATTCATGATGCTCTTAACGAGCTCAACATAGCTTCTAGAGTGGTTGTAGCTGAAAAGGGCACTATCGATGTCACCCCTGTCAGCTCCGCTTTGTGCGAGCAAGCTCGCACCTGCGAAAACCGAGTCTCTAAGACCACAAATGTTGTCTCCTTCGTTGGCATAGTGCCTAAAGGTCGAAGGCAAGAATTGCATCGGCCCGGTAGCACCAGCATGAGAGCTTTTACATGTATCTGTTGACTTACCAGTTTCAACCTGGTGAACAGCTTCAATAAGTCTCCAGTCAATCGAAAACTTGGAAGCTGCCTCGCGGTAAAGATTTCTTAAATCTTCAAGCGAGTATGAAATAGAAGGCGAAGAAACTTCGGCAATCTGGACTCTTTCACGAGCAACCAGATTTCTTTGGCTCATCGTGGCGTTTTCTTTCTTTTGCGCCTCCGACAACCCAACAACTATTTCGACTTTAGGTTGAATTCTCTCTATCTTAAGGTTCGGTAGAACCCTAAGAGCGATTTTCTCACTTTGGACATTTTTGCCCTGCGAACTTGCATGAAGCGGTTGAAGCGCTCCCCAAGCCAAGGCAAGCATTATTAGGGGTAGAAGATATTTCTTCATAAAAACTTCCCCGATTATGAGGAAGAGGAGAATTATAGCATAAACTAGGAATTTGTCAAGGGCTGACCAATAAAATAACCCTGATAAGCCCACAGACGCTGTATCAAAAACGTACTATTAACGGGAATAAATCCATAACTAATTTACGATCGTAGAATAGTTATGTAAAATATAAATGATGAAAAAAAAGTTTATACATAAAATTGAGAGGTATAGTTTACGCGCTATTGTGCTTTTGGGTTTGGCAATGGAAATGGTAGACGATATGACGGGTCTGACCTCCCTGCGCGGAAGAAGAGGAATATACGATTTTTCCAGAAAACTCCAAATGGGGGAGTATCAGTTCAGATCGGCGATAGAATCCCTGGAGAAACAATTTCTGATCAGAAAAACCAGGAATGGATTCCTTATCACGCCAAAAGGAAAAATTAAAATTAAGTTTTTAAAGCTACAAAGAACAAAACCGAAAGAGGAACAAGAGTGGGACGGAAAATGGAGAATTGTCATTTTTGATATACCGGAAGATGCAAGGCAGACTAGAGATATATTTAGATCACTTTTAAAGCGAAAAGGGTTTATACGGCTTCAAAATAGCGTATTTATAAGTCCTTACGGTAATTTTGATGAACTCAACAGTATAAGACACGAATATGGCATTGAAAGATATGTAAATTTTTTAATGGCTAAAGCTGACGAGGTAGAAAATGATCAAAACCTACGTCAACGGTTTGATTTATTTAAGGAGTAATCCATAACTAACTTACGATCGTAGATTAGTTATGGATTTGATGGAAGAGTGGTGGAAGCTGAAAAATCTATAGGGAGTATGAACGGGAGGGGAATTTATTTAATGGGAAATTACGGGCTTGTCTTGAAGGTTTGCGTTCCAAGTACAAATCCCACGCGCAAAAGCCATTGACAAATCGGGCGTAATATGGTATGTTTTTCCCTTGTCTTAATTTGAAAATTGACGAGTAGAAGACTGGTAGAATTCCAGCTGGGAATTGCGGAGAGTTGCTTCAATTTAAATGAAGCAGTGCCCCTCCTTCCCTTTTCCCGGCTGGAATCCTGCCCATCTTTTGTAACCGCGTTAGAGCGGGAAAAGAGGGCGAGGACTTTGACAACAAGAGAATCAAATAGCTACGCGATACGTGTAGCAAGGAGGACGTGAAAGATGCGAAAGGTAATGTTAGTAGCACTGGCGCTGGCGCTTCTGATGCCGGTTGCCATCACACCCGCGTCGGCTGGTTGGCTGACGGGAGTCCCCGAACACCTCGGGGCCGACGCCCTTCCCGTGGTGCAGCTCCGACTGACGCCGCGGTTCATTGACACGCTTGATCCGCTTGTCTTTCAAGTGGCAAGTCGCGTCGATGAGAAGGGCAACCCCATCACGATCTCCTCGGCTTTCTTTGAGGAAAACTTCACCATCCTGAAGCAGAACAGCCCCATCATGGGTGTCTGCAATGGAAAGGTGTTGATGGGAGACGGCCGACTAGGCGAGATGTATGCTACCTACGACGGGCACACCATCACTCGTCTCGTTGAACCACCCAAGGACTGGGAAGACGCGACCACATGGCTTCGTGAGACAATCTGTCAGGTACGCAAAGACGAAGGGGTGTCTACTATGAACCCCTACTTCCCGCCGTTCCTGGCGATTTCGTCCGAGGGAAATCCGGTGGCCAAGAAGGACGGATCAATCAAGCTACAAGTTCCGCAACGATCCGTGCGGATCATCATCGCGGCACCCCTGTCCAACCTGCTCGACGGACCAAGTTATTTTTCGGTCTTTGTCAAGCAGTCGGAGAGGAAGAGGCAGGACGAACTGTTCGGACAAGCGTCCGCGCAGTTCATGATCGCGCATATGAGCGCGATGACTGTACCTCGACGCGAGATTCCACGAACCGAGGCACCGCCTGCCACGCCCCTCAATGACCGCGTGGTCAGCGTCGAGTCGCCGCTAGTGGACATTGACCAACCGGCATCGACTACACGTCCGATTCCGCCGGCTGTCGCACAGCCGGTCGTCCAGCCGTACACACCGCCCGCTGGTAAAGGCATGCGCTACGAGGACATGCCGATACAGGTAGCGCGATGGTTCCGATTGGTGGATAAGCTGCTCGATCGTGAGTGGTGGGAACCATGCACGTTCCCCGCGCCTCGCGAGAGACGGGATCGGAACTGCATCATCCTGTGCTTCCGTTCAGGCGAGAGGCAGATTGTTGAAGACGGCGCCTTCAGGCTGTTCTTCAACGGTGCTCCCGCACCCATAAACCCGATCCGAGCAATCGGAGACATTGTTGACGGCCCACAGACATGGTGGGACGGAAGCAACAGGCGGGGTGTCTGCGTAGCCTTCGCTCCTCCGGGAGCAAGGGTCAGGATCGAGTACATAGTCCGAGGGGGAAGGCCGCGGATATTTGAGTTTGATGCCGGCCAGGCTGGATGGTACACCTGGCAAGTACCCGATCTCCGCTGACTTTCGAGCACAAACACTTCGGATAACAAGAGAGGAACATCATGAAGACACCAGTCGTTGCCGTAATGCTGTTACTCATGATCGTCTCGCTGGGGATCGCCCAGCAGACGCAAGACGGAGGCTCGGTGGCGATCCCACCGGCCGTAGAGGTCAGCCCCGACCGGACGATCAGCCCGGCCGAGGCGCAACTGGCCTCACTGTCGCAGACTCAAGCGCCCACCCCTCAGACTATCGAGGTCACGGGCGAGGTCACAACTCGGGGCCAGACGACCGGACTCTATCGGTCAAACCGGCAACTAACCGCTGAAGAAAAGGCTTTCCTGAACACCGTGCCTGTTCTGGATGGCAACGGAAACCGATTTCGTGACGCATACGAAGCCGGCTTCCGCACCTCGGACGATTCACGAACGGCAACGTTGCACCCGCCGTTCGTGACCGGCGCAGACGGCAAGCGCCGTTATCTCTGCTACGAGCAGGCGCGGTCAGCCGGAATGACATCGTCAGCCGATGTTTGGCGCGTTATCCAGGCCAGCGAGGCCCGGAACAACGTCACCACTACCGGTAGCGTTACGATGAAAGTACCGGTTGTGGAGGGACCTTCTGGCCCTCCTGGACCACAAGGCCCAGCTGGAGTAGGTGATCAAGAAGGGCCTCAAGGACCTCCCGGACAGTCCATTGTCGGTCGCAAGGGTGATCGTGGATGCCAGGGACCCGAAGGCCCGCAAGGACCACAAGGCGAACCCGGCAGCATGGTCGTCTATCAAGCCCCCGTCGCAATGGGACCAATCTATGCGGGTCAGCAACAAGTGACCACGTACATGGTCCAGCGGCAACCCGGCTTCCTGGACTACCTGGGACAAGCCGTTGCAGGGGGATTTGGCGGATTCATCGCGAATGCCGGCATTCGCCCGGCACGCTCCACCAGCACCGTTTCGATGAACAACGCGTCCTATTCTCAAGGAGGTCAGGGAGGTGTCGGCGGAGCCGGAGGACTAGGTGGCAATTCCTGGTCCAACGCTACCGGCGGAGCCGGCGGCAATTCATGGTCGGGCGCCTACGCGCAAGGCGGAAACGCCTGGCAGTCGCAAGGACAGGGACAGTACCAAGGACAGGGACAAACGTCATGGAACTCCAACACCAACGCGAACCAGAACAACAACTCGAACTACCTCCAGGGTGGTGACCAGACAACGAACGTCGGGGTCTCTACCAGCATCGGTGTCGCCGTCAGCCAATGACGGCGACACCCCACGACCGCCTGGAGCGGGGCCGCCCCCCGCCGGGCCCCCCCACCCCCTCCCTCTGGGGGGGTCCCCCCCTGGGGGGGCACCGCTCCAGAGCTTTTTCTAAAATGAGCGAAATGAGATATATAAAATCTTTACCCCGTCACCAAGATTTACTGAAAAAGCATAAGGAACTGGCATTCGCCAGAGATCCTTCGCCAGGTAGCTCAGGATGACACCGTTTCGTTATAGCACAAGATTCCTCGACTTCCTGCCAATAGCAGGAACACTCGGAATGACAGACGGGGAGGAACGAGGGAGATTGCCACGCCGCAGTAACGGCTCCCGCCTTCGCTAAAGCTACGGTGGACAGGCGCAATGACAGCGAAAATTGCTTGACTTTTACTTCGTATTTTGTTTCAATAAGACACACTCATTAAAGAAACAAAATATAAGTAGAAATTAAGAAAGAAGATAAGAGGAAAGTATGAACAAATTGTATGGAATTCTTATAGGAATAAGCGCACTTACTCTGATCGGAACAGGTGCAACTTATGCAACTGACGCCGACAGTATTATTAATAGTGTTTTTAATCAAGTTGGACTTGAACAACACCAGTGGGAATGGCAAAACCAAGAGCAGTTCCAAAGCCAAATCAGCGAGGTGACTAACACCAACGAAAATACCAACACAAACACCTTGGTTGGCGGTGATCAAAACACCAATGTTGGCGTAGTTAACAACACAGCCGTCGCCGTAAATAACGGTGGATCTGGAACTGACGGTGATGGAGGCGGAGCTGCCGCTTCTGTCGGCGGAGCTGTTTCAGCCGGTCAAAGCGATGAAGATGGCTCGAACGGAGTAGCAGTTTCGGGTAATGCCGCTGCTGCTGCCGGAAACGCTGCTGCTGCCGGAACTGGTGCCGCATCAAATGGCGGATCGAATGGTCAGCAAGCCACAACCGGAGCTTCTGCTGCTGCAGGTGAAAATGCTGCCGCTTCATCTTCGTCTTCAAATGGAAGCAATAATGGATCAAGCGCTGCTGCCTCAACAGGCAATAGCTCTGCTTCAGCTTCAACACCTTCAACATCTGCCAAAACAAACTCGAAAGGCGCAACAGCAACCGGTCAAAAAGTTGCTATCGCCTCTACACCTGCAAAAGTTGAAACATCAGGAAAACTTCCTGAATCTGGAGTCGGAGCCGCTATCCCTGCGATTGGATCTCTTCTAGTAGGTACAATCTCAACCTTAGCGCTTTCAGCCAGAAAGAAATTACAGTTCATTAAAGAGAACCTGTAAATCAGTACTCAAACAGGCAGAAATCCTCGGGCTTAGCTCGGAGATTTTTGTTTATTTAAAAAAACAACTCGAATTTCTAATTATACGACTTACGCAAAATTATTGTTCGAACCTGTCGCGTTTGGCGGGTGGAACGCCAAACTACCTATACTTCTCGACTCGCAGTGCTCACTCGAAGAATAGGGATATTTTGCGCAAGTTGTGTAATTACTAATAAATTTTTAATTTACAAAGCTTTAAAAACAGACCGATATCAGGTATAATACGGGTATGGATAAGGAAGAATTAGGGAAGTTGTTAAAGATTGACCAAAAACGCGAAGAGGCAGGGGAACTTGAAAAAGAGATGTCTTTGCCAGATTTTTGGCGTGATCAAAAACAAGCGACTGCAAAAGGCCAGAAACTGACCGAATTAAACAACCTTATCGCAAAATATGAGAAAGCCGAGAGCGAGGATGAACTTCAAGAGCTAGAGAAGGAAACCCTTTATGGGGGCGAATATGACCACATGGGGGCAATTCTGAGCGTTCACGCCGGCGCAGGAGGCACTGAAGCGCAGGACTGGGCTGAGATGCTGCTTCGTATGTATGTTCGCTTCGCTCAAAGTCAAAACTCAAAAATCAAAAGTCAAAACTGGGATGCAGAAATATTAGAAAAACAACCCGGCGAAGAAGCGGGAATCAAGAGTGCAACATTGCGAGTAAGCGGTTTTAATGCCTATGGCAATTTGAAAAGCGAGGCGGGAGTTCACAGATTAGTTAGAATCAGCCCTTTCGATGCCGACAAGGCCCGCCACACATCGTTTGCACTTGTAGAGGTAATTCCCGAATTCGAGGAAACTGAGGATGTCGAAATCGACGAAAAAGATCTCAAAATTGATGTTTTCAGATCCTCGGGACATGGCGGTCAATCGGTTAACACAACCGATTCAGCCGTTAGAATTACCCACCTGCCAAGAAAAATTACGGTATCTTGCCAAAACGAAAGATCGCAACTTCAGAACAAAGAAACGGCGATGAAGATATTGAAAATTAAATTAAAGAAACTAGAATTAGACGAGCGCAAGAAGATGGAGCAGGGCGTTCGTGGCGAGCACACCTCGGCCGAATGGGGTAATCAAATCAGATCATACGTGCTTCAGCCGTATCAACAGGTCAAAGATCATAGAACCGAACATACCGAAACCAATCCGCAAACGGTTTTGGACGGCAATTTAGACGGGTTTATACAAGCGTATCTAAAAAATGCTAAGTTATAAGTAATAAGTATAAAATTCAAATGCTAAATAATAAGTATAAATCAGAAAATAAAATTAAAGAAAATTAACAACTACTGAATTCCAACTTACGTAAAACATCTTTATACTTCTCGAATCGCTGCGCTCGCTCGAAGAATAAAGTTGTGTAAATCGTGTGAATTATAAAATAATAACGTTAGGAGAACCATGTTTGATAAAGCAAAAGAAATGTATCAACTTCAGAAGAAAGCCAAGGAAATACAGAAGCAGCTTAAAAATACAGAAGTGGAGGCACAAAGCTCTGATGGATTGGTTACGGCGGTTTTTACTGCTGACCAAAAGATGAAATCAATTTCGATAAACGAAGAGATGTTAAAGAGTGAGAAAAAGCGCGACCTCGAGGAAACAATAATGAAAGTAATTACCGAAGCACTTTCTAGGGCGCAAGCAGTAGCAGCCGATAAAACCAAGGGGCTGATGGGGGAGATGGGGTTGAACATTCCGGGGATGTAAGTTATAGAGTTGAAAGTTCATAAAGTTTATAAAATGTGAAAATGAAATATCTGATAGTAGGACTGGGAAACCCAGGACCAGAATACGAAAATTCACGACATAACGTCGGGTTTATGGTTTTAGATAACCTTGCCAAGAAGCTCGAAGCAGGGGAGTTTGTAGGGGAAAAAAGGGTTAATGGCGAGATCGCAAAGGCAAAAGTAGGGGAGCGAGATGCGATTTTGTTAAAGCCGCAAACATATATGAATTTATCCGGTGAAGCTCTAAAATCAACCTCCGACTACTACAAAATTGAGAGTGAAAATACTATTGTCGTTTCTGATGACGTAAATCTTGAACTAGGCCAAGTGAGAATCAGGTTTTCCGGAGAAGCAGGGGGTCACAAAGGACTCTCTTCGGTGATTGGCTCTGCAGGACAAGACTTTTGGCGAGTCAGGATTGGTATCGGACAAAACAGCGATATCCCAATGGAAGATTTTGTATTACAAAAATTTACACCCGAAGAACAAAAGTTGATCGAGGAGGCGATTGACAAAGTTAGTTCAATTCTGATAGAATCAATCACTCAAGACAAATTAGAAAACATTACCCTGTAAATTAATAGCAGGACCCGTTCGACTCGCTGGAGAAGGTTTGCATTCCACCCGCAAACCCACTCAGGGCAGGGCTGAATAACGAATAGGGCTTGTACTGCGAAAGCGGTTTTTGGGCGGAACAAAAACCTCGCTCAAAGAAAGGCAATAAATTATATGGCAAAGAAAAAGTTAGATGTTGGCGATCAGAAGGCAGAGGACGAGAAGATGGTAGAAGATGTTACTGAACAAACAAAACCAGAATCTGCCGAAATCGAAAAACCTGTCGATAAAACCGAGGAGAAGAAAGCTTCTGACAAATCGAAGAAGACAAAAGTTAAAGCAAGCAAACAATCCCGCCGGGCAAAGCCCTCTGGGCGGCGCCAAAGATCAAAGAAGTATCAGGACTCGATCAAAGACCTAGATAAAGACCAGCAGTATCCCATCGATGAAGCAATCAAACTTGTCAAGGATTCTTCGTATTCCAAATTCGATGGAACATTCACGTTTCACATTCAACTTTCAAAGAGCAAGAAAAAGGATGAGGCAATCCGCGGAACAATAAAGTTGCCGCATGGAACTGGAAAAAAGCAGAAGATTGAAATCGTAAGCATTGATCTAATCGAGAAAATTCAGAAAGGTTATAGTGATTTTGATGTTTTGATCGCATCAAGCGAAATGATGCCGAAACTTGCACAAGTTGCTAAGATCTTGGGGCCAAAGGGCAAAATGCCAAACCCCAAAGACGGGACTGTTTCGGACAATCCTGAACAAACAGCCAAGGATCTCGATCAGATTGCTCCATACAGAATGGACGCAGGACGCAATTTGCATATAAATGTCGGAAAAGTTTCGTGGGAGAATGCTAAGATTGCTGAGAATATAGCCGTAGTACTAAAAGCCCTGACACACCACAAAAAAGATTCTGTCACTCTTAGCCCGAGCATGGGATCAGGAGTGAAAATAGCTCTCTAGGACTATTTTCAGAAGAAAGAATAAAGAATTAAGGTGAGAAAGAGCCGGAAATGGCTCTTTCTCGATTCTTGCGAGCAGCAGCTCGCGCTTTTTATGTAGGGGTAAGAGAACCTACTTGCGAAGCGGTTCTCCTATTTTTATACAGCTTTGCGTTCCACTCGCAAAGCGCATTGCTCGCTCAAAAGCATGATTTTTCGTACATTAGGTTTGCGACACTGATATTATTCGAGAGTAATGATTAGGTTTTTGTTCCGCCCAAAAACCGCACGCAAGAAGCGAAAAATCATCTTTCGTTGAAGGAGCGCCAAAGGCGCATTATAAATGGATCAATGATTTAATCGGTTAATCAATTTAAAAAATCATAAATATAAAATCACTTTATCTGGGGGTGCTGACCTTGACATTTGGGTGGTTTTGTGGTATAGTACTCTGTTAGTAAATTGACAGGAAGAAGTTGATCTTATTCCCTATAAAATTCTGCTTTAGGGGCAAGCTTAAGGAGAGTTTCTGGGGAATAAGAACAACACGCACACCTTCAGGTGTGCAAGAAGTATCGCGCCGATCTAGGCGCACCATCACAGTCGTACAGGAGACTATCATGCGCGAATATCTGATTCTGGCAGCCGTTGTACTGTTTTGCATTGGCTGCTTCCTTGGCGCTGGTGTGCCCGTGCTGGGCAACATCGTCGCCATCATGCTCTGCAGCGGCACCGGACTGATTCTCGGCGGCACCGTGTTCGGCGGCAGCGTCTGCGCAGCTCTTTGCGCCGTAGCTGGAGGTTGCTTGAGCCCGTTTCTCATGTTCTAGGGCTTGAGTTAGGGGGCCGGCGGATCCAGTTGGATTCGACCGGCCCTTTGTCGTTTAAAAAACTATACAATATTTTCGATCCCTGCCTGCCGGCAGGCAGGGACGTATTTGTATAGTATTTTTTCAACGCCTCAACGTGTGAGCCGTTGATACTTTGTGCAACTTAGATCCCTCGACTTCCCACAGAATGTGGGATCGCTCGGGATGACAGCTTAGATAAAGTTGACATATTTATGAAAAATTGCTAATATAACCCTAGTCAAAGACAGCTGGTATCTCAAAAGAGAAATAAATTGCATAGAAGCCTAGTGGCGGGAACCCCGAACCACAGTAGGCTTCGGGGCAAGCCTGCCGAGACAAAATCAGCCTTCAGCTGTCAGCTCTCAGCTGTCAGTCTAGAGGGCGCGCGGCGTCTTTGAGCGCCGTGTTTTTATTAAATAAGCAAGGACACATGATTTTAACCAAAGAGAAGAAAAAGCAGTTATTGGAAGATTTGAAAGTTCTTTTTAAAGATTCATCTGCTTCGATTGCTTCTGATTATTCGGGGCTTTCCAATCCGGAAATAACAGAGTTACGCAAGGTGATGAAGGCAAAAGGGATTAGACTGATTGTCACCAAGAACACACTCGTTAAAAAAGCTCTAGAAGAGCTAAAATTAGATATAGATACCGAAATCCTTGATAAACCAGTTATGTTTGCTTTTGGCACTGATGAGGCCGAGACAGCCAAAAGTTTAGTCGAATTTACAAAGAGCCATGAGGCGCTTGAAGTGCTTGGCGGAATCGTGCAACAGGAAGCTGTTGACCAAGCCAAAATCAAAGTTTTGGCGCTTCTGCCGGGACGGGAAGAGCTTCAGGGCAAACTGGTGGGAATATTGGCTGCGCCAACCTATGGGCTTGTCAATGTTTTGAATGGGAATATTAGAGGGTTGGTTAACGTTTTATCGCAAGTACGCGATAAAACAAGTTAAAAGTAAAAAGTAAAAAATTAAAATAAATTAATAAATAGAAATTGCGGTTTTTGGGTGGAACAAAAACCTAATCCGCTAACTATGGAAGGAATCATTATGGCAGATGAAGAAAAGAAAGAATCTCTCGACAAGGCTCGAGACGCCTCTGGTGAGGCGGAAGTTGTAGTAGAAGTGAAAGAAAGCTCCGACGAACAGCCACAGGCTGATGTCGGAGTCCCGACCGGATCCGTCGGGAAAGAGACTAAAGAGGAAGCTCCAGCAGTCGAGGAAAAAGCTGCTGAAGAAGTAGTCGAGAAAAAGAGTGAAAAAGAAGAAAAGCCGGCTCCATCGGGAAAATTCAAAGACCTGATCAAAGAGATTGAGTCAATGACAGTTTCCGATCTTGCTGAGCTTGTAAAAGCTCTTGAAGATAGATTTGGCGTCTCGGCCGCAATGCCCATGGTAGCTCCGACGAGCGGAGCTGTCGGAGCTCCGACCGAAAGCGTCGGAGAAGAGAAGTCGAGCTACAACGTTATGCTTAAAGACAGCGGTGCTCAAAAGATCGCCGTTATTAAGGCAGTTCGAGAAATCAACCAAGACCTAGGACTTAAAGAAGCCAAGGATCTAGTTGATGGCGCACCTAAGGAAATCAAAAAAGATGTTCCTAAGGCAGATGCCGAAGAAGCCAAGAAGAAACTCGAAGCCGCCGGAGCAACTGCAGA
>JBDRAU010000058.1:0-2300 GCA_043823315.1 bacterium | reverse complement strand
CACCTTCCCCTCCCAAGACGAGATCGTACGCACCCAGCCGGAAACCTTCGAGGATCTCCCGCGGTTCGTCGCTTTCGACCTTCTCGAAAGACCGCCTGACGACATCATCAAGGCGATCAAGGAAGCAGCCAAGAGCAAGGTTGAAGCGGCCTGACGTACGAGGGCCCTTTGCGCGACGCGCGAAGGGCCCTCTTTCTTTATTTTCTAATTTTCACACTCCCAAAAATTGCTTTAAACAAAAAGAAAACACTTTCCGCCGCTACTTTAACTAAAGATTTTATTAACAAGCAGCGAAACCGTTTTTTCAAAATGGACCAGAATCTATTCTGACTTAGCCATCGAAGCAATGATCATATAAACCGCGCCGAGTCCGACGAGGTCATAGATCACGCGAGATGCGGTAGACATGTCACCGAAGATGGCCGCCACCAGATCCCAGCTGAAAAATCCAACCAGTCCCCAGTTTAGGGCGCCGACGATGACCAAAATGAAAGCTACCCAATCGAGCCAATTCATCTTTTTCATAAGTCCCCCGTAAAATTGTTCTCGACCGATTTTATTATAACTATTTGTAAGCAGTTCGGCAAGAATCAGCAAATTTTGACTCCTATTGTTGACAATTATACCTTTTACGGCTATAATCCTCGCTAGCTAGGTGACATCGCAGCAAGATTTGAGGCAGAGCACTTTGGGAGAGAGGGAGGTGACAACCAAATGCTCCACGTTGTAACACTGAAGAAGCCCGCAGAGGCAGATAGCGGACAAGCAAGGCTTGTCCAGTCCTATCTGGGGCACCTAGCGGTGAACTCCAGGGGTATCGAGGTGAGGTTCGTGCCTGAAGAGCGCGACAACATCGAGATTACCTCCGCCAACAAGCGCAGACTGAAGGAGTTCATCAAGAAGTCCGACATCGGCCGAATGAAGCCGAACTGGACTCAAGTCGAGTCCACAAGGCCATAAGGCCACCCCCGTTTAACACGATTTGCGTTTCCGCAAATCCCCCCGACGTACCCAATGGCGCAGATCAGGAGAGGAGTCTGCGCCATTCGTATTTTAAGCAGATTTTACTTAAATTAATTTCTTGATAAGATTAGGTTAAACTAATTTAAAAAAATGGACAAAATTATCGTCATCACCGGCGGAGGCGAAGGACTTGGAAAAACCATCGCTAAACGCCTAGTTAACCCCGAACGAAAAGAATTTTCTGACGGGGCAAGAGAGAACAAAGTAATTATTGTCGGAATTAAACCTGAAATTATGGAGCCGGCGGCCAAAGAACTAAATTGCGAATGCAAAATTTGCGACATCACCAAAGTCGACGAGGTCAAAAAAACAGTTTCTGAAATCGAAAAAGAATTCGGGCAAATTGATGTTCTAATTAACAACGCTGGAATTTGGATTCAGGGACTTCTCGAAGATTCTGACGACAAAAGAGCCAAAGAAGTTTTTGAGGTAAACTGCCTCGGAACGATTTATATGACAAAATATGCTCTCCCCGGGATGAAAAAACGAAATGCCGGCACGATTATCAATATTATTTCTCAAGCCGGGATTTCGGCAAAACCGGAGCGATCGGTTTATAATGCCTCAAAGTGGGCAATGACCGGATTTACCAAATGCTTACAGGAGGAACTCGACGGAACAAATTTGAGAATTATGGGTATGTACCCGAGTTTCATGAATACGACGCTATTTAAAAATGCCGATATCTCCCGAGATGATTTCGACAAAGCCCTTGATCCCGACGAACTGGCAAAAACTATCGAATTTATCCTGACTCTCGATCCCACGACTTCAATAACAGAACTAGGAATTAGGAATATTCAGTACTAATAGAATTTCCAGCTTTGGGCCGTCTCAATAAGAAAATCATCATTAAAGAATTTACCAATAATAAATAAACCGGATACAGATAATCATTAAACCCTCCATTTTGAATTGCGAAACCAGTCAAAAGGATCGCAGATAGGTCAAAAACATAAGTAAGCCAATACTCCGTATTAGGCAAATGATAAGTCTTAACAAGCGCCGGAATCATTCCGGCAAGATCGGCCGTGACTGCGGCATAAAGGCCAAGCACAGGATTATCGGTCACTTGCCAAGTGACTATTCCAATTATCGCGATCGCAAGAGCCAAAAGATCATTTTTCGCCCATCCTCCCATTCCCCATTTGATACTCATGATAAGCATAACGAAGGATTGAACAGCGCAAATTCCTAAAAACCAGACCACTACCCTGTCGCCTTGCGCATACATAGAAAAGAAGCCTAGAGTCGTGATAACAGACAAAACCAACCTT
>JBDRAU010000057.1:0-5551 GCA_043823315.1 bacterium | reverse complement strand
AACGCTGCGTGCGCCGCGCGATAGTAGCTGCTGAAGTGTCTTGGGGCGCGGGGGGTTTCCCGCCGCGCCCCACTTTTTTAAAGAGAATATTTTTAGATTTTATTTCAGAAATACTCAAAAATGCGATAAGAAACTTTTTAAGTAGTATAATAGCCATATGAGATCATCTGCCAGAAAAGGTTTTGGGTTTGGAATTACATCGGGGGTAATTACGACTCTTGGAATGATGGTCGGGTTGACTTACTCGACTAATTCATCAATTTACGTCATTGCTGGAATTGTCATTATCGCCATTACCGATGCTCTCTCCGACGCAATTGCCATTCACATTGGCGAAGAAGCCAGCAATACTGAAACCGAGCAAGGTATTTGGATCGCAACATTTACAACCTTTATCTCGAAGCTTGTAGTCGCACTTATTTTTATAGTTCCAGTTTTGCTATTCAGCCTCGAAACAGCTTTATTTTTTAGTATTATTTTCGGACTTGCCTTACTTACTGTAGTAAGTATAATTCTAGCCAAAATTGAAAAGCGAAAGCCAGGAAAAATTATTTTAGAACATCTCTTGATTGCCATTGCCGTCATAATTGCAACAGGATTCATCGGACGCTATATCGAAACGATAAAGAATAAATTGATAATTTAAAATACTAACAAAATAACTAATTTCTAATTTCTAATGTCTAACAAAAATCCAAATTATAGAATTTTCAAATATAGCTTGTATTATTCGAACACAGTTGAGAATTGTTATTTGTGCTTATCCCGTAGCCGTGCAGCTGGGGTCATCATGAACTTGGTTCAGGATCTAGGACTTCTCGATTCGTCTTCGGCTCACTCGAAGAAGAGGGCGTTCACTTAGAAATTTAAGTATTGGAAATTTTATTAGAAATTAGTAATTAGAAATTTACTCATATGTGTATATTCTGCGACATTATCGAGGGCAAGATACCAGCTGATACGGTTTTCGAAAATGACAAGATTTTGGTTTTTCTTGATATAAATCCGGTTAATTTGGGGCATACATTAGTAGTCCCAAAAACGCACTTTAACTCTTTAGAAGAAACACCGGATGAACTCGCCAGCGAGATGATGAAAGTGGCCAAGAAGGTCGGAGCGGTTTTGACTGAGGCGATCGGCGCTGATGGGTTTAATCTAGGGCTAAACAACGGCAAAGCAGCCGGTCAAGTAGTCAGACACGTTCACTTGCATGTGATGCCCCGATTTTCCGACGATGGATTAAAACTCTGGCCGGGGAAAGAAACGACAGAAAAAGAAAGAGGAGAGACCGCCAGTAAAATTAAGTCCAAACTGACTTAATTTATTTTTAAAATTTCGATACAAAGGCATTGACTCCTGAAGCAACCAGGAGTATTTTGTTACTAACTCTTGGCAGAGGGTTCATTACCATAGCCAGTGGCATTATTGCCGAGGCGATTGGGATCAGCGCCGCACAAATACCATAGCCGACGGTACAAACCTAGGCGATTGGAGCTAAGAGATGCGAGACGAACCGATCATTGACACAGTCGTTGGGCCAACCAAGAAGCAGGCTTTCGTCCGTCTTGTCCAATTCCCCTTCCGCCCAGGCCGTGCACGGGCAGTAGCAAGGCTCGTTACATCGGTCTGCATTGACCACAAATGGCTCCTCGGACGTCAGGATGTCACAATAGACGAAAACCATCTGCGCTGGGGGGAATACCGGCAAATATGGAGTCCACGGGAGAACTGGCAAACGGTCCAGGAAATCGTGTGGGATGGCGAACCCTGGGGAAGCGCCTTCGACGATCTCGATGAAGCACTCGTTCAGGTAGTGAATACCGATCGCTTCCCGAACGAGCCCTTCACTGAAGCAGTGAGGAAATCGAGATATCAGATCCAAAGCCATGTGAGCCGCCTAGCACTCCAATACTTCGCCGCAATCCAGTATGGCATCGGGATGCATGTCAACGCCAACCTGGATGAGCTGACTCGGGACCACCAACACGCCGTTATGGCAGCAATCGCCAAACGGCTTGGCGGCCTGCGACGTCTGGCCAACAAAAAGCACAAGTGAACTCTGTTGACTGAATAGAATCACTCCCGGCCCGCGCTGCCACGCGGGCCCTTACCTTTTAAATAAGTCAATGACTAAATAAACGAATCAATGTAAAATAAAAAATAGCAAATGAAAAATACCAGCTATGCTGGTCTGTGATATAATAGAACAAATGGCAAAAGTACCCCACTCCACAAAAGTTTCGCGGGGCAAGAAGGACAAAACTACCCCGAAGAAAATAAAACCGACTAACAGTACGGTTAAAAAACCTGTCAAGAAAACGACGGCAAAAAAAACCAAGCCGGTTATTCCTGTTTTTTCCAAAAAAATCTTGCGCTGGAAGGCGCCGGACTATTATACTTTCGAGCGTTCTCCTTACTGGTCACTCATGGTGGGGATAGTTTCGATGGTTCTTTCGCTAATCTTGATTTACACCGGAAACTTCTTCCCGGTAATCGTAATTATTTTGGCTGTAATCGTCACTTTTCAGCTTTCCCACGAAAAGCCCAAGACGCAGGAATTTGCCGTTGACGAGGCGGGAATTTTGTCGCGCGACACCTATATCCCCTTTTATGAACTAAAGAGTTTCTGGGTCGCCAAGCATGGTACAAAATCAATTTTATATCTTGAACCGGTTGGACGGCTAAAAAGTCCTGTTGCTATTCCACTCGGAAGCCAAAACGAATTTGAAATTAAAACTTATCTCCTGCGCTACCTTCCTGAAAAGATGGAATATGGCGAGATGCTGAGCGAAAAGTTGATTCGGATTTTTAGGTTATAAATATTAATGTCATTGCGCCTGCCCACCGTAGCTCTGTTGTTATTGCGAGCCCTGTTGGGTTTGGTAACTGTTGTCATTGCGAGCCGGTTTGAGGGTGGAACTCAAACCTAATGCCCCTCGCGTGGCAATCTAGATTGCTTCGTGTACTCGCAATGACAATTCCTTCACAGGGCTTGTTGAATTTTCTCTCGTTTTAAGCTTAAATTAGATTAGTATAATTTGATTAAAGGTATTTATGAAAATATTAGTTACCGGTGGTGCCGGGTTTATAGGCAGCAACCTTGTTGATGCTTTAATCGACAAAGGACACGAAGTAGCTGTCGTCGATAATCTCTCCTCCGGCAAAAAGGAAAACGTCAACAAAAAGGCGATATTTTTTGAAGTTGATATTACCGATAAAGATAGTCTTCGCGGCGTTTTTGAAAAGTTTTCCCCGGAGGCGATTTTTCACCTCGCCGCCCAAGTGAGCGTTAGGGTTTCCTGCGAAAAGCCGGCGGAAGATGTAAAAACCAACGTAATCGGAACTATCAACCTGCTCGAGTTAGCAGTGCAAAATAAAGTCAAAAAATTTATTTTCTCTTCAACCGGCGGGGCAATTTACGGCGACGGAGTCGACAGGCCCACAACCGAAAAAGCTAAAGAAGATCCCGTTTCGCCATATGGAATTAATAAGCTTTTCTCTGAAAAATTCATAAGTTTTTTTGCTAAATCCAGCAGTTTACAAACCGTTTGTTTGCGCTATGCTAATGTCTACGGAAAGCGTCAGGATCCCCACGGCGAAGCCGGAGCAGTGGCAATTTTTGCCGGCTTGATGCTCAAAGGCAAGCCGGTTACGATTTACGGTAGTGGAGAGCAGACAAGGGATTTTGTCTATGTATCGGACGTTGTCGAGGCTAATTTAGCCGCTTTAGACTCTGACCAGAGCGACACATACAATGTCGGCACAGGCATCGAGACAAATATCAACGATATTGCTAATTTGATGAAAGAAATCACTAAAAGCACAGGTGAGATCAAGCACGCGACGGGAAAACCGGGAGAACAGCTTAATTCCGCGCTGAGTTTCGCAAAAATCAAGGAAAATCTCGGTTTTGAACCGAAAACAAAATTACAAGAGGGGCTAGAGGAGACAGTAAACTATTTTGAACAAACCTCGTAAACACCTATCGATCGTAATACCGGTTTATAATGAGGGGCAAATCATCAAGCGGGTAATCAACTCGATACCGCGACGGATTAAAGGTGTTAACAGCATCTCTGTGATTGCAGTTGATGATGGTTCGACTGATAATTCCGAGGAGCAAATTTCTAGAACCCGAGCGATCTTATTGCGCCACCCGATCAATATGGGTGCCGGAAGCGCTACGATTACAGGTTTAAAAGCAACCCAAAGGATAAATTCAGATATTATTGTAACTCTAGACGGCGACGGACAGCACGATCCGTCAGAAATTGAAAAACTGATTGCGCCAATCTTGCAGGAGCGGGCTGATATTGTTATCGGAACGCGCCTGAAAAAGACGGGCAATATGCCGACGATAAAGAAAATCGGTAACTGGGGATTAAATTTAATAACTTTTGCCGTCTCAAGAGTTTGGACAACAGATTCCCAGTCGGGATTCAAAGCTTTTTCTAAGTGTGCCATATCAAAAATTGATATCGAAGGCATGGGCTATGAATTTTGTTCAGAAATTATCATCGAAGCGAAGCGTCACAAGCTAAAGATGGCTGAAGTCCCGATAAAAGCTATTTACACCGAATATTCGAATAAAAAAGGCCAAAGCATTTTGAACGGAACAAACATAGTGATCAAACTCCTGCTTAGTAAACTGACGAGGACAAAATAATGTTAATTCTTGCTAAAATATTATCGGCAATTTTCGCCCTAGTCGTACTGTCTCGTTCGATTGTTGATTACAGAGAAAAAAAAGAATCGCTCCAAATGACGGTTTTCTGGATCGTAGTGTGGCTCGCGATTACTGCAATTGCATTTTTTCCATTTTTGGTAAGCGAAGCGATTAAACTATTTGGCGGAAATCGCACCGGGCTTGGCACGGTTTTTGGCATGGGGCTGATTTTTGTCATGTTTATAACTTACCGCGTCTACGTCAAAGCAAACCGGATCGAAAAACACGTCGCTAAACTTTCAAGAGAAATTGCCATACACGGCCTCGAAAATATTAAAACCACGACTCACGTAAAACCCCTTTATTCTTCGAGCGAGCACCGCGAGTCGAGAAGTTCTCGACAGGCTCGAACGATAATTTTGCGTAAGTCGTGTAAAACAAGTAAACCCAGAACAAACAAAAAATGATCTCGATTGTAATTGTCGGATATAACAGCCGCCAAGACCTCAAGGATTGTTTTGATTCTCTTTTTACAAGCAGTTATAAAAGATTCAAGATTATTTATGTCGATAACGGCTCATCGGACGGCTCATACCAGTTTGTCAAAGACAATTACAGCAAAGTTATCGCCATCAAAAATAAAAATACGGGCTACGCAGGTGGAAATAATGTCGGGATAAAATACGCACTAAAGCATAATATGAGCAAGTACCCATATCGTTCGAGCTTGCCTGCCCGTCGTAGTTTTAACGAAGTCGGGTCGAGAACTAACTTCTCGATTCCCCGCCTGTCGGCGGTTCACTCGAAGAATAAAACAGATAAGGCGAACACTAGGGCAGAAAGTCATTACGTTTTTATTCTAAATCCCGACACGATCGTCGATAA
>JBDRAU010000056.1:0-2822 GCA_043823315.1 bacterium | reverse complement strand
GTTGGATGTTTTTACTCTTTGAAAATTTTCTGATCGCTTTTTGCCAATTGTTCCAACGCTCCAAAACCTCTTTTTCAGAAAACAGCGACTGGCAGATAATGTCGCATTCTGCCCAACCTTGAGTTTTTGCCACCCACTTTTCGATTCGAGCTAAGCTCACCGCCTCGCGAGCAGTTTTCGATTTGGTCAAAAATTTGCCGGCAAAATTTATGTAATCGTGAACGCCGGAGCAAAAGAGTTCATCAAGTATTTTTAAAAGTTTTTCGGCCGATAAATCTTTTGTTTCCTTCAAAACTTCGCGAAGCAGTTTATCGCGATCGGGCGCTTTGACGCAAAGAAATTTCTTACTCGTTCCCAAATATCTCAAAACAAAATCCCGCTCCGCTTTCGAACACGGCCGGCCGATTTTTTGAAGTTCTTTTGTTATTTTAGTAATATGCATTTTCTATTTTAATTTGGCGATCACAATCAGGCGCTCTTGATCTGTGCCGATCGGCCAGCAGGTCATTAAGGTCAGTTGCTCCGTATTTGTTTTCTGGAGTGGCGATATATCGGTCGCCTCGACAATGTTTTTGCTTGTCACAGTATAGCCGTATTCCCTGCCATGATAATTGATTTTTATTTCATCTGTATCTGAGAGGTCATTCAAATCGGCAAAAATTTTTGCATAAGGGCCATCTATATTGGCGCTCGAATGTCCAAATATAAAAATATTGCTTTTTTCGCCAGGAAGAGCAGTACCTTTAAACTGCGCGACCCCACCCTCGAGCGCTTTATCATAGACGGCTTCGTTTGTGCCGTCAACATTTGCAACGACCGGTACTGAAATATTGAGTTTCGGGATTATAATATCAAAATTTTTTACGATAGGGTTGGTTATAGCGTTTGCTGCGATTTTAGAGGTGTTAACGTCCCTGGGGAGGTAGTGGCTTTTATATAGGTATAAATTGGTTCCAGCCAAAAATAACACTAGCGACAAACCCAAAACAATTCTGCTGTTTTTCGAATGCATTGCTTCTCTAAGCAGTTTTGTTATTTGCAAGAGGTAAATTTAATTATTTAGTGTGCGCACCGGTTTTGGGTAAGATAGCGGGGGTTGGAGTAGGTGTTGAAGTTTCAACTGTTGCCGTCGGTGTCGGGGTTGTCGTTTCACCAACCACTATCCTAACCGTCGATTCGGTCAAAGTTCGTGCTTGTGCGTGGGCTTTATCCAGACCAGTAAAGACGGTCATTGGCGCGATATCGGTAACATCGGTAATACCGAAAGTGGCGGTTATGACCGTTCCGGCCGGTACATCATCTTTGAGAACTGCTATGATTTGCCCAACTTCTGGGTTGTCGCTGTTACTTGCTGTCGTGAAATTATCATCTAAGGAAATATTCATAGTGTAAGTTCCGTCGCTATCAGCATTACTGTCCAAAACATAAGCGGTGCCGTTCGCATCAATGTCGTCTGTTCCGTTTGTAAAAACATCGACAGAATCGAAATAGTCAGATCCTACAATTTCTCCTAGAAAAGTTGCTGTGAGGTCTACAGTACCTTCGTTCCAAGTGGTTCCCATGAAGTTAATAGTATCTCCGGCGGCGGCAGTTAAAGTTTCTCCATCACCCTCAGAATCGATAGAGTAATTGTGCCAGTCGGATAAAGCGCAGGTAGTTTTGTTACAGACATCAAGACGTACTCCGACGTTGATTCCCTCACCATTATCATAGTTTGCTAGGGCCAAATATGCCGGAAGCCCAACACAGATGACGGCTGTCGCCAAAACATAGATCAAGTATTTTTTCATTTTTCCCCCATGAATAATTCTTAATTAAATCATATTCCCTTCTCGATTATAATTCAAGTGTTTGTAAGTTTTTTATTGGTGATTTGGTACAATATTAATAAAGGAGGAATGATGGAAAACGAAAATCAAAACGAACCGAAGTCATCAAACGAATTGAGAAATATTGTAATTGCTGTGATTGTGACAGTGGTTGTGCTGGTGGCGATTATGATCGGAATTTTTACTTGGATTAAGGGCAAAGCAGGAGTAAACAATACTTCACCGACGCCGACTGCAACGGTGACAATTAGCGCAACATCGACCGCAACATCTGGTGCAGAAGCTCTTCAGGGAGAAGATCACAGCTCGGCTTTTGAAAATCAAGTTAATGGAGCAGGACAATTTGGAAGTACGTTGGCTGATACCGTCAACTTTATTTTGTCGGGTACGGAGTGCTGCGGGGACTTAGCCAAATCGCAGGCCGAAACGGAGCTCATCAATCGAATCCAATCAGCCATGCCGTTTGACTTTACCGAAACGAGCCAATTGGCCAAAAATATCAAAACAAATCTGACTCAGTTTGACGGATATACGATCGGTATCGGGGCCGACGAGGGATCGGGACCTCTGGTTTTGGCTTATTACAAAGACAGCGACGGGTTAATTTCCAAGATATTCATCGCTCCGTCCAACGAACTCGATACGGAATAAAGCGGTTTTTGGGCGGGAATTGTATCCTTAACCAACCAACTTTCAAGTAAATTAATAAAAAATAGCCTGCTTATAACGCCTAGCGTTAACGCAGGTTTATTTATTTCTGCGCCGCGTGAGTTTGTCCGCTCATCCAATCCATGAATTTTTTCCGATGCTTTTCTATAGACCACCCCGAATTTTTAAATTCATTAGTATGTTCGTTTCTGTATCGTTCGCAAATAGCTTGACTGGCTTTATTATTGGGAACGTTAAAGAGAAGATTATATTTCTCGATAAATTTAGATTGATCATCTTTTGTGTTCACGGGGTAATCGTACCATATTCTCACCAAAAATACCA
>JBDRAU010000055.1:0-5562 GCA_043823315.1 bacterium | reverse complement strand
GATAAAGCGGCCGGAGCGATCAAATCTGGTGGAACGACGCGGCGCGCCGCCAAGATGGTGGTTTTAAACATTGATCACCCCGAAGTTGAGGAATTCATCAATTGGAAACATCGCGAGGAAGAGAAAGCGGCGGCGCTCATTGCCGAAGGTTATTCAGCCGGACTTGAGGGAGACGCATATCAGACAATTTCGGGGCAAAACTCCAACAACACTATCAGGGTTGATGACGAATATATGAGAGCTGTCGAAGACGATAAGGACTGGCACTTAAGGTGGAGAACCGATAGAGAAAGAATTGCCAAGACTGTAAAGGCAAAAGAGCTATGGGATAGTATCGCTAAATCAACTTGGCACTGCGGAGATCCCGGGCTTCAATTTGACACGACCGTCAATGATTGGCACACCTGCTTAGCTTCAGGACGAATTAACGCCTCAAACCCATGTTCTGAATTTATGTTTCTGGACGACTCGTCATGCAATTTGGCCTCGCTCAATTTGGTGAAATTTGTCAGTAAAAAGGGCGAGCTTGATATCGAAGCATTCACTCACGCCACCCGGCTTTGGACGGTGGTTCTTGAAATATCGGTTTTGATGGCCCAATTTCCATCATACGAAATTGCCAAAAACAGCTACCTCTTTCGTCCTTTGGGACTCGGCTATGCAAACCTTGGCGCACTTCTAATGGTCAAGGGACTTGCCTATGATTCCGATCAAGGGAAGGGTTTTGCTGCCGGAGTTACTTCGCTTATGACCGGAATTTCTTACGCAACTTCAGCGGAAATGGCCAAAGCCAGTGGGCCGTTTGCCAAATACGAGGAGAACAAAGACGACATGATGCGCGTCATCAGAAACCATCGCCGTGCTTCAAACGACGCGCCGGATGAAGAATTTGAGAGCCTTGCAATATTGCCCTATAAGTTAAAAAGAGAGTTTGTAGATGAAAAGATACTTGAGGCGTCCAAAGAATCGTGGGATCGGGCGTTATTGGAGGGCGGGCAATTTGGGTTTAGAAATGCCCAAGTAACGCTGCTTGCTCCAACCGGAACGATTGGCCTTTTGATGGATTGTGACACAACTGGCATTGAGCCCGACTATGCTCTTGTTAAATTTAAGAAACTCGCTGGCGGCGGATACTTTAAAATCATCAATCAGTCCGTTCCGCAGTCGCTAAGAAATCTAAAATACTCCGATGAACAAATCGACGAGATCATCACCCACATTGTTGGTTCGGGGTCGCTGGAGAATTCTCCGCATATAAATCGTCCGACGCTTATAAAAAAGGGATTGTCCGATGAGGAGATCGACGGTATCGAAAAATCGCTGAAGGGGGCTTTTGATATTTCACAGGCCTTCACCAGGGAAAAATTGACTGATGAAGCTTACGAAAAATTGGGAATTTCGACTAAAGATAAAAAAGAGGGCTTTGATCTTTTGGGCGCGCTTGGGTTTTCCAAAGATCAAATTGACGAGGCCAGCGAATTTATTTGCGGATCGATGACAATCGAAGGATCGCAAGCATTGAAAGATAGCGACCTTTTAATTTTTGATTGTGCCAACAGGTGCGGTGTAAAGGGAAAGCGCTTTATTGCTCCCGAGGGCCACATCAAAATGATGGCTGCGGTTCAGCCCTTTCTCTCTGGTGCAATATCGAAAACCGTCAATATGCCCGGAGAAGCGACAGTGGAAGATATTGAGAAAATTTACATGGACGCATGGAAACTGGGCTTAAAAGCAATTGCCATTTATCGCGACGGATCAAAACTGGCTCAGCCACTAAACAGTAAAAAAGATGCTTCTGCCAAAGAGAAGGAAAAAGTTGTTGAAAAAGAGATTGTTATCGAATACAGGCCGGTCAGAAAGCGCCTGGCCAAGCAACGTACTTCTATAACCCGAAAAGTTGTAATCGGCGGACACAAGATGTTTTTGACTGTCGGGCTTTACGAAGATAATAGACCGGGAGAGTTGTTTATTATTATGAACCAGCAGGGAAGTTTTGCCGCCGGCATGGCTGACTCATTTGCCAAGATGGTTTCGGTAGGGCTTCAGTATGGAGTGCCGATTGAAACTATGGTTTCGCAGCTGCGTCACATGCGTTTTCAGCCGATGGGATTTACTGGAGATGCCGACATTTCGAACGCCTCATCGCTGCCGGATTTTATCGCCCAATGGTTCGAGAACATGTTTTTATCCGAGGGTTTGACTGCCATGAAACTTCCGTTCACTGGAGATAAAATTGCCGACAAGGAAGACGAAAAGGCGCAAAGCAAACTTGCCGAAAAGGTTGCTAAACAGGTTGACTCCGAAGACGTAAAGTCAACCCCGAGCCTGTTCAATGACGCCATGGGTTTTTCGGGGGAAATGTGTTCGGAGTGCGGTCTAGCTACCATGGTTCAAAACGGCCACTGCTTAAAATGCGTCAACTGCGGAGCAACGACTGGATGCTCCTGAGAACAATTGATTATTGTGGTTTGAATAATGATTATTACTTACTACGGAAATGGAAAGGGAAAAACAACTGCGGCCTTAGGATTGGTGCTGCGTGCCAGCGGCTATGGCAAAAAAATTTTGTTTATCCAGTTCATTAAATCCCCTAAGTCGATTACCGGGGAAGATAAGGCGCTCAAGAAAATTAAAAATCTGACTCACAAGAAATTCGGCCTTGGCTTTGTCGGATTATTTCGCGACTCGCATAAAATCTCCAGTCACATTCAGGCGGCGCAGAAGGGTCTCAAGTATGTTTTTCGAAATATGGGCAAGTTCGACATAGTTGTATGCGATGAGATTCTAGGGGCGATTAAAGGAGGACTCATCAAGGTGAGCGAGGTTGAGGACTTGATTAAAAATTTCAGTAAAGCCAAATATTTAATTCTAACCGGACGCCCCAAGTACAAACGGCTTATCGATTTATCCGATCTAGTGAGCGAAGTTAAAGAAATAAAGCATCCTTATAGAAAAGGAAAATTAGCTATCGTCGGAATCGATTATTAGTTTTGGTGATTCTGATTACTACCGGCTACTAACTATTAACTACGGACTGATAAATTTGCTATAATTAAGTCGATGAAGAAATCTGTTTTAGTTGGAGTTGTGCTATCGGTTATATTTATGTATGGTTGTTCTTCTTCGCAAAACAAAACCGCTGTCGTTCAAACTCCTGCTCCAAGCCAAGAGCTAAGTAATGTTGATCCTCTTTTGCGACAAGATGGTTTTTTGAGATATCAGCTGACTGACCCTGCTCTTTATGCATATTTGGAAGAGCGCGGCAAAACAACCGAGGGTTCTGCGAGCAGTTTGGTTGATCCCCAAGAGCAAAAAAAGATTGGATTGATCGTTCCATTCAGGAAAGTTTATAAATATAATATTTCCGGCTCGGTAACAATTGTCTCTGCGACAAAAATAAAAATTAATCTGTTTACGTACAATGGGGCATGCGGACCGATTAAAGTTTCTCTCATGAATCAAAACAACACGACGAGACCTCTGGCTGTTGTGAAAGAGATCGCTTCAGCAGTCGATCAGAGCGAATTTAATATCGATATTCCTTCAAACCTGTCCCTTATAAAGTTTGATGGTATTGGAGTCTATTGTCCGGACGTCGAGGAGCCGGTTTCAGTTGCTGATCTGTCGAATTATTAAGATTTGACATTGACCGTTTTATGATCTAAATTTCATTTATAACCATGGCATTTTATTTATCGCTTGTTTTGTCTGTTGTCTCGAGACTGATTCCGCATCCGGCAAACTTTACGCCGATCGGAAGCTTGATCTTTATGAACTCGAGAAAATCATCCCTGTTAAAGGGCGTAGTTTTGGCGATTGCGATTATGCTCTTAAGCGATATTTTTCTCGGATTTAGCTTTGTTTCTGTTTTTGTCTACATCGGTTTTATCGGCTATGCACTGATGGGAAGAGTTAAAAAAATTCCGCCGGTATTAGGGGTTATTTTGGGCTCAATCGGCTTTTTTGTAATTTCAAATTTCGGTGTTTTTATCGGACCTTGGTACGAGCATTCATTGGCGGGATTACTTAGGTGTTTTACAAACGCAATTCCATTTTATCGAAATACTATCTTGGCAGATGTGGTTTTTGTTGTTGCGATCATTGTCGCAGAAAAATCGTATATAAAAATTAAAAATAAATATAAGTTTTTAGGAGGGTGGGCAACATGGGAAAAGAACTTAAGGGCAGTGAGTTTAAGAAAAAAGTAGAGGGATCAAAAAAACCGGTGCTGGTCGATTTCTATGCGGCGTGGTGCGGGCCTTGCAAGATGATGGCTCCGGTGATTGACGAACTAGCCAAGGATGTGGGTGATAAGGCGGAGATCTACAAAGTCGATGTTGACAAAGAAGGCGAGCTCGCTAATCAATTTCAGGTTATGTCGATCCCGACAATTATAATTTTTAAAGACGGAAAACCAGCTGAACAGCTGATGGGTGTTCAAAGCAAGGAAAAGTTGCAAAAAGCACTCGGGATATAAAGAAATATTTTTACTAGCAAAAAGGGGCCGAGAGGCCCTCTTTTGGTGTAGCATTGACTTTTGGTCGATTTTGTGGTATACTAACGAATTGAGCTTTGAAGAGGATTTGTGAGGGGGAAGATTTGCGTTCCACCCGCAAATCTCTTGAGGGCTTGAAAAGTAGGAAAAATCGCAGCAACCCTTGAAAGGGGAATTGAAGCAAATGACGAAAACACGATTGGTTGTGAACGTCGTTTTGCGATTAGTCGCCTGGCCATTGCTTGTTTGGGCGACCTTCGCCATCTGGGGCTTCTGTGACGATTACCGTCGCGTACTCCAGGATCCGCAACTAAGCGGATGGGGTGGTTTCGTCGGTTGTATTCCGTTAGGCCTCGTGGCCTTCGACATTGTCACGCTGATAATAGCGCGAGATGCCCGGAAGCGCCGGCAGAGTACACCCCAGTAAAGCCCGTCACGGGGCCCGTCCCACACGTTCTATCGTGGGCCGGGCCTCTTTCATTTTATACACGACTTACGCAAAATTATGGTTCGAATCCTACCTGCTGGTCATTCGACTCTGAGGGAAGAGGCCTCCCATTCAACAAACTCGGGGTCTGAGTGGCAATCGAAGACAGGCTCAGACTCGAAGAGCTGGCAGGTTGTCGTGTTTGGCGGGTGGAACGCCAAACCATCTATACTTCTCGACTCTCCTTCGCCCGGGCTCAGGATCGCTCGAAGAATAAAGGGATTTTGTATAAATTTTTCATTTACGACTTGTGCTATAATCGGGCTTAATGGGCGATCTTCTTAAAGATTTGAATCCTGAACAGAAACAGGCCGTTACCCATAAAAACGGTCCGCTTCTTATTATCGCGGGAGCGGGAACGGGCAAAACTCTTGTTATCACGAGGCGCATCGCCAATATTATTTCAAAAAAATGGGCCATGCCAGCAGAGATTCTGGCCCTGACTTTCACTGACAAAGCGGCCACCGAAATGGAGGAGAGGGTTGATAAGCTTGTGCCATACGGTTTTGTTGATACGCAGATTTCCACCTTTCACGCTTTTGGAGATAGGCTTCTTCGCGACTATGCAATTGATCTTGGG
>JBDRAU010000054.1:0-11877 GCA_043823315.1 bacterium | reverse complement strand
TAATTGGTAGTAAAGGATCCTGTTTTTTGCGATGTTTGACCAGAGGCGGTTACATCAACACGGTAGTAGTACTTAGTTGTGCCGTTTAGGTCGCTAAGGGTTGCAATGTGGGATTCCGTATTTGTTCCCGATGATTTACTGCCGTTTAGACTAGAGGGATTGATTCCGTAGTAAATAATTGAGTTTGAACTGACATTTGTTGTAAAGGAAATTTTTGCCGATGAGTTAGTTATAGACGAAACAGTAAACGCGGAGATAGAAGGAGCTAGAGAATTTAATAACTTGACGTTGATGCTAGTTTGGGCCGATACGCCGTTGTCGTCCTGCGAGCGTGCCAAGAGAGTATAAGAACCATTGGGATATTTCTCGGTATTGAATTTCAGCGAGTAGGGTGACTGACTGGAGGATCCAATTTCTGTGTTGTTGAGATAATAGACCACCCTTGATGTACCATGAGAGGAGGATGTGTTAATTGACACATTCACTTCCCCCGACAGAGTAGCGCTATTTACAGGTGAAGAAATTGAAATCGAAGGAAGGCTGGAATAACTATCGTCTTTTTCCATCGGAGGAAGCAAATATCCGTTTTGCTTTGCCCACGCCCTAACCGGACCTTCCCAGTTTGGGTATTTTTGCCAAGTGTCACCCCATTCGTTGTGAATGTTTGTAAATATTTTATCCTCTATAAGTTCGACTGGGGTTGTATCTGTGGCAACCTTATTGTTGACTTTATTAACTTTGAAAATAGCATTTATGTTGTCTTTTTCTGTCGGGACTTGCCAGGATGCAAATATATCCTTAACGGTTTGTTTGGAATATTGCGTTGGGAGTTTACTTGAAAACTTTTCAACAGTAATTTCTTGAATTCCACTCGGTCGAGTGAACTCAGTATTGTCAACCAATTTTGCCATATAGCTATGAAAGATCGGAGCTGCCACTACTGATCCATCTGCTCCAGGGCTCATTTTAGCATTGTCATTATTACCAACCCAGACTGCCGCGGCATATTTTGGGGAGTAACCTACCGTCCAAGCATCGTGAAATTCTTGAGTGGTTCCAGTTTTTGCGGCAACGTGATATTCCCCGAAATTGAGTGCATTGTCACAGCCAAAAACCATACACCTTGCGTTGTCGTCGTCTAGGATGTCTGAAATCTGATAGGCAATCTGCGGATCGATTGCTTGAAATTTATTAGTGTCGGCTTTATATTCATATAGGACCTTTTTTTTATGATCCTCTATCTTTAAAATTCCCACGGGTTTATGAAATTCACCATTATTAGCAAATGCTGAAAAAGCACCAGCCATCTCGATTGGTTTTACCTCTCCTCCGCCTAAAACCAATGCTAGGCCATAACGGTCTGGATCGGTAAGAGTTGTGATTCCGAGGTCTTTGGCAGTTTTAATTGCTTCTTTTACTCCTACTAAACCCAGCGTTTTAACCGCCGGAATGTTAAGCGAATTTGCGAGGGCTGTTCTCATTGTTAGTGCCCCTCGATTTGAACCGTCGTAGTTATTGGGCGTATAATTTCCAAAATCCGTAGTCAGATCAAAAAGATTGAATGCCGGTGAAAATCGCGATTGTTTGAAAGCAGTCGCATATACAATTGGTTTAAAAGAAGAGCCTGGCTGACGGGCCGAATCAGTTACATTAACGTTTCCACCGTGTTCTAAGTCAAAGAAGTCTTTGCCTCCCACCATCGCCACAATCTCTCCCGTCTTAACATCAACGGAAACAAGGGCGGCGTTGGTAGCGCCATATCTCGTAATTTTCGCTTCTCCCAAGGCGATTGCATCTTCGGCGTTTTTTTGAAGTTCTGGGTCTAATGTGGTCGTAACAGTTAATCCTCCGCTGTTGACCATCTTCTCCCCGTACTGCTCAACCAGCTTTTCCCGAATATACATAACGAAGTGTGGAGCTTTTATAGATTCCCTGCGTGGTGTAAATTTGGGATTTTCGGCAGTCGGGGAGTCTCCTTTAGCTTTTTTGGCTTCTTCTAGCGTTATATACCCAAGTTTTTCCATTCTATCGAGCACATAGTCTTTACGCCCGAAAAGCTGATCCGTGTGAGAGCCATAAGGAGAATAATAGGTAGGCGCTTGAGGAATAGCCGCGAGAGTTGCAGCTTCCGAGAGGGTCAGATCCTTAGATGATTTCCCAAAATAGGTCTTACTTGCTTCTTCTACTCCATAGATATTTCCGCCATATGGAATTTCGTTTAAATACATATTCAGAATTTCGTCTTTGGAGTATATTTGCTCGATTTCTATCGACAAAATAACTTCTTTAACTTTTCGGGAGATCGATTTTTGGTTCGTTAGGACGGCGTTTTTGACAAATTGCTGGGTGATAGTCGATCCACCTTGAGATTTTTTAAAATTTAATATATCTGCACCGATTGCTCTGGCTATTCCCTTAAAGTCTAAACCGCCGTGTTTATAAAAATTAGCATCTTCTATCGCGATAGTTGCATCTTTCACAGATTGAGGAATCTGATCATTTCCGACCACTGTTCGTCTTTGGTCGCCTGTTTCATACAGAATATCCCCATTTTTTGCTAGGATTTTAGTACTCTCCGAGGCGTGAAGCTTAGCCAATCTGTTAGGGGTTGGTAAATCTTTCGCATACCAAAGAAACAGAAGCACGATAAAACCCACAAAACCCAAGGCTACCCTTAACAGTTTCTTCTTAAATAACTTTTTCTCCTCCTTGGTATTGGGGAGTCGAAACTTCTTTACGCTTCCTAGATTGAGTATTCCTGCAAGTTTCATCTTATTTGAATAATACCATAAATTTAGGTAAAATACTTGGGTAAAGTGATTCGCTTTGAAAATTATAGAAAAATGTGAAATCAAAGTCAAGTAAAGCAGGACCAATAATGAGCATGGATTTAGAAAAAATAGAGGAAGTTGTTTCGAGGGGTGTGTCTGCTATTTTGCCCAGCAGGGAAGCACTCATTTTGGATCTCAAATCCGGAAAGAAGTTAAAAATATATAACGGAATCGATCCAACCGGAAAGCTCCACATAGGCCACATGGTAGTTTTAAAAAAACTGCGCGCTTTTCAGGATTTGGGACACGAGGTTATTGTTTTAATCGGAGACTTTACAGCCCGAATAGGCGATCCCACTGATAAGAATGCTGCGCGTAAAAAGCTGACCAAAGCTGAGGTTGATGAAAACTCTAAAAATTACAAGCAGTTGATTGGCAAGATCCTTGATACGCAAAAAACTGATTTTAAGTTTTTACATAATGAAGAATGGTCAAATATATTAAAGCCTGTCGATATGCTGGAGCTCGCCTCTAATTTTACAGTTCAGCAATTGATCGAAAGAGACATGTTCCAAGAGCGCCTAAAGGCTGGCAAAGAGATATATTTGCATGAATTTCTATATCCGATATTTCAAGCTTATGACGCGGTCACAATGGAGGTTGATTTGCAAGTAGGGGGAAATGACCAGATCTTCAACATGATGGCTGGTCGCAGCTTGATGAGAAAGCTCAAAAACAGAGAAAAATTTGTTTTGGCGATGAAGCTATTAACTGACCCCCAGGGCAAGAAAATGGGCAAAACCGAAGGAAATATTATTTCCCTGGATGATTCACCGGAAGACGTTTATGGCAAGATTATGTCATTTCCCGATGAGCTAATTTTGATTGGTTTTGAACTTCTGACGGATAAAAGCATGGAGGAGATTAGTCGGCTTGAAAAAGATTTGGGTTCATCGCTCAATCCAAGAGATGCAAAGGCTGAGCTTGCTTTCGAAGTAACCAGCAAGCTTTCCTCTAAAGATGATGCAAAAAGAGCCCAAGACCATTTCGATAAAGTATTTCGTTTAAAAGAAGCTCCTTCGTTAATTAGGGAAATTGATGCAATGAAGGGTATTGGCTTGGTTGATCTTTTAGTTAAAGCTGATTTTGCGCCCAGTAATTCAGCTGCCAAACGCCTTATAGAACAAGGGGCTATCAAAATAGACTCAGAGATCATTAAAGAAGATAAAGTCCTCACTGAGCAAGAATTTGTCTTAAGCGCTGGAAAAAGAAACTTTGTTAAAGTAAAACTTAATGCTTAAAGAGCAGTTAGAAAATAGGATCAAAGAACTTCTGAAGATCGAGAAACTTGACCTTCGCTCCGGAGGTAAGTTTTGCGATTTTTCGATTACCCCCGATCAAGTTAAAATAATTTCAGAAGGTTCGGATAAAGGAGCACTTGAGATTACAGACCAGCTTGCGAAAGGATTGGAAAATTCTTTAGTTAGCGGTGTATCTGAAAAGTCAGGTTTTATAAATATCAAGCTTTCTCCCAAAGCAGTTATCAAGCAGATGGAGAAGGTTCTTGATGATGAAAAAAAATACATTAAGGCAAATTCCGGCGATACGGTTGTAATGGATTATTCCTCTCCGAATATTGCCAAGCCTTTTTCGGTAGGACATTTGCGTTCAACAATTATCGGTCAAGCTAATTTAAATATCCATAGAGCGCTTGGTTTTAATACGGTCGGTATAAATCACCTTGGTGACTGGGGAACGCAGTTTGGCAAACTGATTGTGGCGATAAAAAAATGGGGAGATACTGAAAAAATAAAAAAAGATCCCATAAGCGAACTCAATGCTCTATATGTAAAATTTCACAGCGAAGCGGAAAAGGACAGCTCACTTGAAGATGAGGCAAGACAATGGTTTAGAAAACTAGAGACAGGTGATGCTGAGGCCAAGAGGTATTGGCAGGAATCTGTAGAATACTCAATGGCAGAGTTTGAAAGAATCTATAAATTATTGGGCGTTAAAATTGATAATGCTATTGGCGAGAGTTTTTACAACGACAAAACAGATGAAGTAATTTCCGATCTTGAAAAGAAGAAAATAATACGAGTGTCGCAAGGTGCTAAAATCGTTGAATTTGACGATATGCCACCTGCATTAATTACTAAAGCGGACGGTGCGGCGTTATACATGACCCGCGACTTAGCTGCGATAAAATATAGGGTAAGTAAATTTAAACCATCAAGATTAATCTATCACGTGGGGATGGATCAACAGTTTCATTTCCGCCAGCTTTCCAAGATAGCCAAAGACTTAGGCTATCTGAATGAATGCGAGCTTGTTTTTGCTGGCCATGGGCTTATTCGTTTTAAAGACGGCAAAATGTCGACTCGAAAAGGTCAAGTGGTTTTGCTTCAGGAATTGATGGAAGAAGCATCAAAGAGAATATCAAAATTAGCTAAAGAAAAAAATGCTGACGTAGAGGATAAGAAAGAATCGCTGGCGATTTCAGCAATTAAATATGCCGATCTCTCGTCAAACAGAAAGTCGGATATTGTTTTTTCATTCGAGCGATTGATCGACTTAAAGGGTAACAGTGCAATTTATCTAGAGTATTCATATGCAAGAGCCAAAAGTTTAATCCGAGAATTTAAGAGAAGACATAAGAACGTTGAAAACGTTGAGGACGTTGATTGCTTCGAAGGTGAAGAGATCGAGCTCATAAAAGAGGGGATCAAGATCAGAGAAGTTCTCCTAAGATCAGCGTTAAAGTCGCAGCCCAATATATTATGTGATTTTGCCTTTTCTTTTGCAAACCACTTTAATGCGTTTTATGAAAAAAATCGGATTGTTTCCGATTCTTCAAATGAGTCTTCAAGGAGGATCACTCTAGTGAGTTTTTTCCTCGTTGTTCTTGGTCTTGCACTTGATTGTCTGGGTATAGATAAATTTGATCGTATCTAGTTTATTTTGAAGGAAGCGATTTTGTTGCCTGAAACGATAGTAATCTCATCGAGAGATTCACTCATAGTCGACTTTTCTATGTTACTTGCAGAATTTAGATTAAATTGACTGTCAAATTCTCCGGTTTTTGAAAATCTAGCTAATCTTATTTCGTGATCGACTTCGCTCAAAACATAAAGGAAATCAGAATTTACTTTGGAAAAGATGCCGTATAGTTTTGAAAATCTCTGATTCCCAGGAAGCTTAAGGGAGAAACTTCCTACCTCTTGGCCCCTTGAGTATCTTTTTACTTCGGCGTTGTTTGAGAGTGTGTATACGCTGCCGTCAATTGCCAGAGAAATTATTTCTTTAAATTTAATGTCGTCTTCGAAGTACGGAGAGATTTCTTCGAAACCATGATTGTATGTCGATTTCCAAAGGGTATTCTTGGGTTTGTCGGCAATATAGATATTTGAAGAAAATACATAAATTGTCGAAGGGGATGAAATGTCGAGATTCTGATTTTTAAAATCATTACCGGATTTATCGAAGGTGACAACTTGGTTGCGTGTTAATCCGGCGAAAAGGTCCAATTCGTTTATTGCCACAAGGTAATCAATCGGCGAACCGATTGCAGCAATTTTATTAGAATCGCTATTTCCTAGTTTGTATAAATCTCCTCCTGCGGTGGCAAATAAATTATTACCCAAATAAGATATTGCCGAAATATTATCGAGCGTAGCGTTTCTATTCGGTTCTATGTCCTTAAGGTGAGCTAGCTGTTTAATTTTTTCTTTTATTTTTGAAGCGATTTGTTCAGCATCTTCTGTCACGCGTCCCGAACCTGCTTTGGCTTGAAGCTCTATTGCTGATACGTAACGCGTTAATGCTTCTTCATCCAAACCCTTCGATGCTAAAACGTCAGCTTCACCGGAAAGTGAGACCATCTGATTGTATGCCTCTTCGGCTGTTTTTGTTTTGGCAACGTTATTGCGGTGATTGATAGTTAAAAACACAGTGCCGACGAGAATTATTATTACTATCGAAAGCAGTATCAAATACATTCTAGATCTGTTTTCACTGTAAATTCCTTTTCTGATTAAGAATCGTTTTATCTTATTTTTTGTTTTCGTAAAGTAAGTTGTGACTGCCAATGTAACCAAGATAAGAGCGCTTTTATTCTCATGGCCTCTTTCCTCTGACATCTTTTCGAGTTTTGCATCAAATTTTTTCCCTTGGTTTTTTGCGATTTCCTTCGTTTTACTAATCGCTACTGAGGTTTTCTCTTTGGAAATCTCGTATCCTTTTTTCGCAATCGGTTTAACTTGGTGGCGGGAAAATTCCCTAACTTTTCCATATGAGCTCATTAAGGATGACCCCAGTGCGCCAAAAACTCTACGGAATGCATTTTTGCTTAGGGATGAAATCGTTTGTATCTGTTCGTCTAAATATACCGCTTCAACCTTTTGATCAGGGGGTAGATTAGCGAGTTTATCCCTCGTGGTTAGTTCAATGAATATTGCGTTGGCGTCCTGAGTGCCTTGATTTTGAAAAATTTTCGCGCATTCTAGTGCAGCAAGCGATGGAGGAGATGAGGTGATGATCATCTTTAATTCGTTGGGATTGATTACTTCAAAAAATGCATCGTTTGCGATGATAACTCTATCTGCTTCAAGCAGTGATCCGCTAGTTAAGTTTGAGAAAGTCTTCAGGGGATGTGGAGCATCGGCTGTTTCGAGTCCCTCTGTTATATGATTAATTTTTCCGCCTCGATAAAGGTATGCGTGCGAAGTTCCTGTTTGAGCAAAATGAATTTCGGTTCCGTTTAGAAGTACTAAAACTCCGGACAGTTTACCTATCCAGTCTGTTTCCCCATTTTGAGCGGCGAAGGCTAGGGATTCATTGACTTTCTTGACGGATTCCTCGAAGTTTACCAGCTCTGAAGAATTAGTTGCCCGATAATATTCCTTAATTAGAGTATTGATAGCGGTTTGGCCGACTTGCGAAGTGGGGAACCATGCCGAGGAAATTTCTATCTGAGAAAAAACCATTCCTCTTTCAGATTGATCTTTGTCTTGAGGAATATAAGCTTGACATGTTACAAACTTATTGGGAAGTTTGTCTGACGTGGTTAACCTAGTGTAGTTGATTATTTCGTTCATACCTGTTTTATTTTACCATATAGACTATAAAATAAAGATTAAGACAATCTTATTCTTAATATCTACCAATAAAAGCAAAAATAAACAAGTATATGCCGCTAGCAGAACAATTACGACCCGACTCACTTGAGGATTTGGTTGGTCAAGATCAACTGATCGGACAGGGGAGTTGGTTAAAAAAAGCAATCAAAAGCGATCGGCTCTCTTCGCTAATTTTGTTTGGTCCCCCAGGAAGCGGTAAAACAACGCTTGCTCACATTGTTGCAAATCATACTAAAAGCAAGTTCATAGTAGTAAATGCCGTACTTGGCACGATAAAACAGCTCAAAGAGTATTTAGAGATCGCTCAAAAAGAAAAGGAAATTGGTAAAAAGACGATTATTTTTATCGATGAAATTCATAGATTCAATAAAGCTCAGCAAGATGTTCTTTTACCATATGTTGAGAAGGGAGACATCGTATTAATTGGAGCCACGACGGAAAATCCCTCGTTTACAGTCATCTCTCCTCTGATTTCCCGCTCGAAAGTTTTAATGCTCAATCGCCTTGGCGACGAAGGTCTAAATATTATTTTGGATCGCGCTATAAAAAAACTGAAATTAAAAGTTACTAAAGAGGCTCGCGAAATGCTTATCGGCGCTGCCAACGGGGATGCGAGGATACTTTTAAATTTCCTAGAGGATCTATCAAGTTCGACGAAGAACATCGACAAAAATTTAATCGAAAGAACAAAGTTTATCAAGGTCTTAAAATATGATCGTGCTGGTGAAGAGCATTATAATATTATTTCGGCTCTTCATAAATCGATGCGTTCGTCTGACCCAGACGCGGCTGTGTATTGGGTGGCAAGGATGCTTGATGCCGGTGAAGATCCGCTTTATATTGCCCGTAGATTAATCAGATTTTCCTCCGAAGATATTGGTGTCGCCGACCCCCATGCGCTTCTGGTGGCAACTTCTGCTTATCATGCCTGTCACTTCATCGGTTTACCAGAATGCGATGTTGTCTTGGCCGAAGCTGTTATTTATCTTTCGCTTTCCCCTAAAAGTCGATCCGCTGATGAGGCAATCAAAAATGCCCGATCTGATATTAAGCGATATGGTAATTTAGATGTCCCGTTTAATATTCGCAACGCTCCGACTAAATTAATGAAGGAGCTTGGTTATGGCTCAAAAAAAACAACCGACAATCTTCCGGAAAAAATAAAAAACAGTAAATATTATTTTCCAACTGATCGTGGAATCGAGGGTAGAATAAAAAATAAAAAGAAGTAATAGTTTGATATAATCAAGCAAGTAAAAACTAAATATAATTAGAATGGACGAAGAGAAAGTTGAAAATCCCAAGCAAGATGAGGGAAAAACAAAAGAAGATGCAGGCGAAGAGGAGTGTGAGGGGAATTGCGATGAGTGCGACTGTTGCTCGTCATAAGACAATCCCTTACCAAATAATTCGCTCAAGCAGGAGAACACTTTGCGTTGAAGTAAGATCCTCCGCCGTTGTGGTCAGAAGCCCTTATATGCTTCCGAAGTCTATAATTGAGAAATTCTTGGCGGAAAAGGACGATTGGATAAGAAGTAAGCTTCACTCCATAAGTAAGGCGAAGAAGCAGAGGCTTCAAGGTGAGATAATATACCTAGGGGTGAAGAGGAAAACAGTATTTAGCGATAGCGATTTTATATCAGGAAGTGAAATCGGTATCAAGGTTTCGGGCAAGAGCGGACTTGAGAAACAAAAACGGCTTGAAGATTTCTTAAAAAGTCAGACGCAAATCTTTGTTGGTAAATATTTAAAAAAACATAATTTTGTAAAATTCCGCTCGTTAAAATATAAATTATATAAATCAAAATGGGGAAGCTGCTCCCGGAGAAATGATTTAGCATTTAATGTTAAACTGGCGATGTGTAGTGAGCAGGTAATTGAATACATAGTTGTCCACGAGCTTTGTCACATTCTGCACAAAAACCACTCGAAAAGTTTCTGGCAACGTGTAGGTACACATTTTCCCGAATATAGAAAAACACGAAAATTTTTAAACAAGAATAAATGGGTCATATAAATGAAAATTGCTTCTTGGAATATTAATGGGATCAGATCAGCACATGATCAGCTGAAAAGATTTCTTGAGGATTTTAATATTGACGTCCTTTGTCTGCAGGAAATAAAGGTTGGTCGCGATGACATTCCCGAAAGTTTGAAAAAGATTGATGGATATCGTGCTTATTTTAATCCAGCTGAAAAACGTGGCTATTCCGGCACGGCAATTTATACTAAAATAGAACCTGACAAAACCGAAAATGGAATCGGAGATAATAAGATAGATCGCGAAGGAAGGGTTCAGGGGATTAAGATCAACGATCTATGGATATATAATTTTTACTTTCCCCATTCATCAAGGGATTTAAAGAGGCTTGATTATAAGATGTTTTTTAATCAGAAAGCTTATGGTTTCTTCAAAAAAAATCTATCGACCAATTCGATATTCTGCGGGGACATGAATGTAGCTCATAGCGAAATAGATTTGGCCAGACCCCGAGATAATACTAAAAATGCCGGCTTTACCAAAGATGAGCGGGACTTTATGGATAAGTTTTTATCTCTCGGGCTTATTGATGTCTTCAGGCATTTTTTCCCCAAAGAAAGAAAATATACTTGGTGGAGTAATTTCTATAATGCCAGGCAGAGAAACATCGGCTGGCGGATAGACTATTTTTTATCTAAAACAACAGTGCTTAAGAAAATAAAAAAAGTCTCTATTGAAAATGAAGTTTTCGGTTCGGACCATTGCCCTGTAATAATTGAGATTAATCCTTAGCCCGATATAATGATAAGGTGGACGTAGAGAAGGAAATAAAATTTCTAGGGCGTGACGTACTTTATGTAGTCCGATTACTGATCGGATTTGTTTTAGTGATCGTTGGTTTGGTCGGATTAGTGTTCCCGATTGTTCCGGACTGGATATTGATTGCGATTGGAATTTTATTTTTCGATGTAAATGGAAGAATTAGTGGATTTCTTGTTAATCTGCTACCAAAAAGCATAAAGCTGAAGGTTAGATCGGCAGTATTGAGAATGAGGGGAAAAATTGATAAGATCTTCAAAACAAACTAATTGGAGGTAGTATGGAGCAGGAATTAGCAAATCAAGAAATGCTGGGCGCCTTTTTAGCCACTTCGGCGGGGATATTTATCTTTTCGCTGCTTATTTTGTGGTCGAGCGTCTGGAGCGATTGCGCTTTGGAAGGCTGCAAAAAGAGGGGATGTAGCCTGGTATGTGATCTTACTTCTCTTGAATACTGTTGGTATTCTTGAAATTGTTTACATTTTTGCCGTTGCAAAATCGGAAAAGAAATAATTTTCCATCATAAAATTAGTGCAAAAAAATACTGCTAAAAAGAAGGTAGTCCTAGGTATGTCTGGCGGAGTTGACTCCTCCGTTTCTTTGATGCTGCTGAAAAGGGCCGGATACGAGGTGGTGGGAGTATCGCTAAAATACAAAACCTATAATTGCAAGAGGTTGAAGGAAAATGTGTGTTGTTCCAGAGAGTCTCTTGATCTAGCTCGCAGAGTTTGCAAAAGTTTTGACGTTAAGCACGTGACAATTGATGTTGAGAAGGAATTTCAAAAAGAAGTAATCGATTATTTTAAAGGTGAACTAAAGCTTAACCGTACTCCAAGTCCCTGTGTTTTTTGTAATCCGAAAGTTAAATTCAAAGCATTATTCTCATACTGTGACAAGATCGGTTTTGACTTTGTTTCAACGGGTCACTATGCCAAGATAAAAGAAAGTTTTTTCAAAGGGAAGAAACAATTTCTTCTATGTAAGAGCAAGGACAAAACGAAAGACCAAACCTATTCTTTGTCTTTTTTGCCTCGGGATTTGTTGCCCAGGATTATTTTTCCCCTGGGGAATCTGACAAAGGAAGAGGTTTACTCTTTGGCTAAAAATTACGATATTTTAAAGACTTATTCCACTGTTAAACAGAGCCAGGATTTTTGTTTTCTCTCAAA
>JBDRAU010000053.1:0-9536 GCA_043823315.1 bacterium | reverse complement strand
GTCCCCTATACATGGGCCAAAAAAAATCTCGAAACCACTGAAAAGTGGCTTCAAGATTTTTTGTGTTGAAAACACTGCGTAGCTTCTAGCGAAGCAGTGTGGGCCCAGCTGGACTTGAACCAGCGACCAACCGGTTATGAGTAATCAATAATAAATATTTGGTTTTTATGATTGTGATATTTCAATGAGTTACAGTCATCAAAAATCAAAAAAGGTCACTAGAAACCCACCCAGCACCCTTAGAGGGGTGCTAACGAGCGGATTGTTTTTTTATTTAGCAAACCGTTTCTTGGCAGAAAGCATGGACTGATGCAGTTTTTCTTGTAAGAGTTTTCTCGGTGGCAGGTCAGTCAGATAAGAAGCCACACGAATACCGCTTTTACCAAGTTGCAATAGCTTAACGTGTTCTTCTGATTTGTCAGCACACAGTATCAAACCAATTGGCGGTTCTTCGCCTTTTTCCTTTTCATATTCTTCTAACCATCTTAAATACAACTCCATTTGTCCCTTGTCAGCAGCTTTAAATTTGCCCAATTTGAGTTCAATGGCAACAAGACGTTTGAGCTTTCTGTGGTAAAAAAGTAGGTCTAAATAGTAGTCTTCATTATCAACAGTGATTCGTTTTTGTCGTTCTACAAAGGTGAAACCAATCCCAATTTCTAATATAAAACTTTCTAAATCTCTGAGAATTGCTGACTCAACATCTTTTTCCAAAAAGGTATCTTTTAATCCCAGAAAGTCTAGAAAGTATGGATCACGAAAAACCAAATCTGGAGTCAGTTTGTCTTTTTCTCTGAGGGCTTTTAATTCTAGTTTAATAAGCTTATCAGGTTTTTTAGACAGGGCAGTTCTTTCAAAGAGCATTCCGCCTATTTTCTTTTCTAATGTTCGTGTACTCCAACCTTCTATGCGACACATTTCAGTATAAAATTCTCTTTTTAAGGGATCTTCTATTGGTAGCATTTGTACAAAATGAGTCCATGTCAATTGTCGGCTCAGTGCCCCGACAATCTTAATACTTGGAAATCTTTCAACAAATTGAATCATTCGAAATAAATTGTCTTTGGTAAAACCCTTGCCAAATTCAGAGGTTAATTGTCGGGCCAGCGCACCGACAATTTGTTGTCCATAATCAGCGCGTTTAGATTTTTTTATATCCTTCAAAATCCTGTTGCCTATATTCCAATAAAGCATTGCCAATCCCACATTAATCACTTGAGAAGTTTTTAACTTGGCTTCACAAATAAAGGATTTAATATCCTTTAAAAGGGCTTTATTTGGTTTTGCTAATAGGTTTGATTTTTTTGTTTTTCTTACCATATAAAACTACTTTCACAATATAATATTTATCAGGATAAACGCATAAAAGTACCAAACAACAAACAACTCAAGGATAAAAAGATTGAAATATAAAAAGCCGTGATAATTAATGCATAGTGTTTTTTAAAAAATTTTAACAATACAGTCTTTTTAGCTTTAGGGTTATCAACCATAAATGTATTGCTTGGTTTCTCTGACTTAAATATCTCAATTAATCTCTTTGCCTCATCAGTCCACAGATTTTCATTGAGCCCAAGGTTACTGTGCCAATCATCCATTGTTGCGAGAAGGAGTCCTGTTTTTTTGTTTGGGTCGTTATTAAATTTTCCTTCGATATCATCGGCATTAATTTCATTCATATTAAAGGCAAAGCGGAAGCTGTCATATGAAGCCCAAAATTCACGATCAATATCATGTTTAATCATGAGCAAGCCTAAGCCAACTGATAAAAGTTGTAAGCACCAGGCTGCCACTAAAAGCCAATTAAGTGGTAATTGCGATAGCATTGATAGCGGTAATGTTAACCCCAATAACCCAGCTTGTATAGTTGTCAGATGATTCCAAAATGATCTGGTAGCTGTTTGATAGTTTTGTGATGAATCTGAAAACTTATTAATATTATTTGTTTGTGATGTTCGCCAAAAATTATCTGACATATTCATCTAAGCCCTTTCAATAAATTACAGATTAGCAGTATAAAAAAGAACTCCTATTTCAAGAACATTATTTTTACTAATATTAATCCCAATAATCAAATCATCTCATCTCAAATAGCAACAAATAATACTTAAAACAAAGCCTTCAAAAAAAAAGCTAATAAACATACCTAAATCACAACCAAAACACACCACGCACATCTATCACAAGTACACAAGCATGCACACTAAACACCTAAAAAAATAACAAAATAAAGAATAAAATATAACAAAAACAAACTCAATATCTTCTCTCCGAAATCAGCTGAAACTCTGACCCCGCCCCCTCTACGACTTTAGTGTACGGGGCCGGGGTCAGAGTTTCAGCTGATTTCGGAGACTCGATTGTTTTATAATATCAAGATAGTACAAATGTTAATGAATTCATTATGAAAAAAAATGCACCTCAGAAGGCACCTTGGTTGTCACCTCGGAAAATTACTCGAAAACAAACAAAAAACTTAAAGATTCATCTACAATCAAATAACTTCGTATTATTTACGCTTATGCTGCTTTTATAATATCACTTACTTCTAAGAGTAATTTATATTTAATTTTAGTTTTGTATAGCTTCTTTTGTATGTCTGAAATTTCTATCGAAATAGGAAGAATATCTTCTGAAAAAACTTCATAACCTTGAAAGAAAGTAAACGAATCCTCGAATAAACTTATCTCAAAACTTTCTCCTGGATTTAGGGGGTGAGGAATTCAAAAATACGAAGACACCTCTCCTCTCTCTTTAACCAGAGATTATAATCCACTCTTTGTTTACAAAGCAGTTTTAAAAGATGTCATAGATGGCGATACGATTTTGGTCTACATTGATTTTGGTTTCATAAACTTGTTCTCTTATTGTTAATAATATCAGAACCTTACAAATAGCACCTCCATGCTCACCCTTCATCAATTTTTTCATTGATTGTTAGCAACAATTTACCAAAACTACCGATAATAACTTAGGGCGGGCATCCCTACACAAAACTGTAATAATAATGGGCACAGCACTAACACGGTGGAGGAACAAATCAAATTGCAGCGTTATCTTATCGACAACCCCATCCGGGAACTTCGGTTACTGGACCAATTAGTCAATGCACATGATGACCCTGAAAATCCAGAGGTTATTACGGAGGCTGATCTTCAATCAAAAAAGGGACAGAGGATTCTTAACAAATTGAAGGTAGATGAATACCTTGGGGGAGATACTGTAAATCTAGCTGAAAAACTCACCCGATTAAAAAACGAATTGTATGATAATTATGTTGTCGATCTGTGGTCCAATGGCGACATAAATACCTGGAGTGACTTTAATCAACATCAATTTATCTTGTGGGTTGGTGATGATGCTGGCTACGAGCAAACGGACGATTTTTATCTACAAGATCAGTCTCTTTACACAAAAAAAGCAACTTATCAGCGTAATCCTTTTCAATCATCACCTTTTCGAGGAAAATATTTGCTTAAACAGGATCCCGATTTAGAGGCCGTTTATCAAGAACATCCCGAAAGTTTCGATGCTTTTTTTCTCAAACTGGAAGAGGCGTTTGCCTGCAACACCCCAGCCCCTGGCGACGAAACATTAAGCTCCGGATCTATCAAGTGGTGTTTGATGGGACTCCAGCATCTTATTGAAGAAAATCCCCAGGAATTTTTTGCCCTTTTTGACGAGACAGATCAAATAACCCATTACGTGCTTCACCAGTTGCATATATTAAAACCAGAAAATCTTGAAGAGGCCAGGTATTATCTACCTTATGTAAAAAAATGGTCAGAAAAAATGGATGGCGCCCTGTTCTTACACCTCAGATCAGACAACATATTTCATTTGCGACCAAGACATCCTGTAGATTACTCTCCTCGCACTGGCCGCTATAGCGAAGGCGAATACCACCTAACGTTTCTAGATCCAACTCCGATATGTCCGTCTACAAGTAGTAACTGGGTTATCCTCATTGACCTGTTTAAAGAATATCCAGAAGAGATGACTAACTTGCTGGACCTTGCCGATAACCCAAGGGAGATTGGTGGATGCTTTGTTACGCTGTATAAGGCACATCAGGACCAGAAAATTTACGGCAAAAAATCTCTCATGCATTATGGCATGGCTGGCATGACAATCTTTACAAACCATCCGGTAGAAGATCACGGGTGGCTTCCCAAGTGGTGGGACGATGTTTCACAATTTTCCAGAAGCGAACCCTTCAGAACACTTTACAGAACATATCCAACTGAACTGTCAGAACTTTTTTCTTATTTTAACGAAGTCCCGCCTGAGGGCAAACCTGATCTCTACTCGATCACACGATCCATTTCTTATCTTCTCAAACAAGGGTGGACCATGGAAGAATTGCTAGAAATAGCGCGCGAAACAGAATCTGGAGCATTGGCTGCCTTTAAATTTGCCTGGTATAAAAGTTATGAGCCTAATGAAGATTCCAAAGAGCTTCTTATATTGGTGGGGCAGATTACACGTGATTCTGAAATGAGCTTCACTGTTCTTGAGTCCAGTAATTTTTTTGGGTTGCTTCGTCAATTTTCAACCACTGAAGAGCTCAAGGCTTTTCATACCAAACATGGACAATATTCAGCCTATGCCCTTCTTTTAATGGCAAAGATCCCTTCGGAATCTCGTGACTCAAAAGAATCTCAAGAGTTACTTGACGATTATGTCCTGAAAGGAGCTGCGATAGCTGAGAATCTGCTGGAACAGAGAATCGAGCCTCAATATATTTGGTATGTTATTGAATCCCTCGATCTGGAAACACTTTCTTGTCCTGTAGATGAATTGGTCTCTTATGCTAATTTAATCGTTCCCTTTGTTACCCAAACACAATCGGGAAGCAAGCTTAGTGAAATTTTTACCGGTTTAGCATATTATTCACCGATTGACGCTGAAGTCTTGCAAGCCTTAAGTTACATCGATCTTTCAGCCACATGGATAATAGCGAAAGAATTAAAAAAAGAATCTGATATTCTTCCATTAATTTCTCTTTTGAGCGAAAGATCTGGAATAAACCTTTTTGAAGTGAGCGAAGAGAATTACGAAAACATTTCTCATTTAACTCAATTTTTTACCTCTATTGGAGTTCGTGGTTCTCAATTGAGGGAGCTTTATTTAGGCCACCTCGATCTTTCAAAAGCTATTGAAACATTTTCAGATGCTTCTCTTCATCGCATTGTTCGTTTTGCCCGAAGACTCGATGCTATTGATTTTAGCCTCGGAAAAAAATTCGTTCAGGGAATTCAACCTGAAATGTCTCTCATGGAAGATAAAACAGTAGAAGTCACCATGGAGAACCTCAATGAAATATTTGATCAGTATTATGTCTTAAAATGCCTCGATTTCTCTGTGCCAGAATTTGTATTTTCCTTAGGTGTTGAGGGAACAGTGACAAGTCTTGCGGATATTATTCTTCATATTGAACAATTGTCTAAAATCAAAGAACTTCCAGGAGGAGAAAGAGCGGCTCGACATTTCTCCTTCGAGAACATCGACTGGAAAACAATTGATATGGCAATAGAAGAGGGAATCGACGTTAATTATTTTAACCTCGAACAGATCGAAGCACTCCGTAAGAAAGTTAATGAATATACCGGCAATGTTGGGGGAGACGAGTTGGTTGTTCAACTAGCACGAGGGTTTGTGGGTGAGGATATAACGCCAGAAAATTTCTTTTCATTCATTCGTTTTGCAAAGGTTTGGAAAAATACGGATGTATTAACGACCTATTTACTTAAAGATATAAAAGGACGCTATCATATGGCCTCTAATTGGGCGGCAAAAAAGGCCCGTGATTTTGTGGAAACACATTACGATATCTATCACCAACACCCTGATCTTCCAGTAATTATGACTGATCTCGATGCTCTGGGCTATCCAATTCGTAAAGAACTCTTCAAACCATTTTTAGTGGCCGCACAACGGCGGGGAACTTTAGATAAATCCGATGTTCCACCGCTATCCCTGGCGGACCAGTCTTTTCTGGAAGAACTAGATGCGCTAGGGAATTCGCAAATTTCCCTTTCTCATCCCTTATTCAGCGAGCTTAGACTTGATAATGTTGAGGGATTGGAGGAATTCCGCACAAGGGCAAATTATGTGACTGGAAATGGAAGAGGCGATCGTATGATACTTCTTCTTTATCAAAGTGAGTTTAGCAGGGATATTGATATATCGCGCGTTGATATCGAGTTTGAAATTTTTAAGTCACTCCGATCGGTTAAACGCAGAGAGCCTTTTGGAAATTCCTACCGGGCCTTGTCTGAGTTCGTTGGAAATCGTCTCATTCTTTTTATTAGAAACAATCAGGTCCTTTGCGAAGAACAATTTTCCAATTATCAAGAAACTGTGTCCACCCTGGCTACGTACGGCTTTATCCTTCACGAAGAGGTAAGCAATGCCTCTAAATTGGGTCACCATATGTGGAACCTTAATTTTGATTACATTGGCGGTAAAATCAGAACCAAGTCACAACAGGCCTATCGAAATGCAACAGGGGCAGGAGATATTAATGTTGAATACCTGGAAGGAAGTCTGGAAGAGGTTGCTGTTTCAGCGAGTCTTCCTGGTTATGAAATTAATAAAGTGATGATTAATGACAGACATGTAGCGACGGTTATTTATGGAATGCATGGTTCTGGTGCTCGTGTGACAGCACAAATTAATGTGGGTGGAGGCATTCGTGAATCAGATATTTCTGAAGAGTTTGGCGATACAATAACCTTTCAGGCGCCAGTAACACTTGTTTCTGGCAACAACAAAGGTGTGGAGCTTATGGTGAGTCAAGGAAGAGTTTTAAATCCAAGTTTTGATCCAGATGGGAAAGATGGCTATTTGATTATTTATACCGATGGGTCGATGCATTTGGCCAACAAGTGGGATTTACGGTTAAGTGATCTCACGCGCCGATCTTCGGACCGGAGTGTTCAGTTAAGGCCAATGGAAGATGTTCTCGATTATACCCGCATGATGGAAGAAATTCGCAGTAAGAGATTAACCATTTTGGCGAGTACCCTACTTGAAGATACAGGACTTGCAGGTCGCTATACTCAAAAGTCCTATGGAGATGACAGCCGACGTTTCCTGCTTGAGTTATATGACGGGCGTTTTGCAATGATCGATTCGGAAGAAGGCATGAGTCTTAATGATTTAGTTGCTATTGCTTATCGCCTGGGAGCCAAGCGGGCTCTGTACTGTGATACCGGCATGTACGACCGTGCAACCTATTACACCTATCCTGATGGCCAAAAAACCCCCACCGTTATCGGCTGGTCCGACGCCGAAAACTCCTCTAATCGAGTAATTTTTTATCAGCAGGATTCAGACGATTAAATCGTAGTCCCTTGTCCTGCTAAAAACCTTCTAAAGACCTACATTCAGGATCTATTATTAAACTTTTACGTCTTTCCCATCTAGTGATTACAAAAACTACGATGCTAAGAATAAATCCTAAGATCCAAATTATATCTGCCATATTGTTAATTTCCTTTTAGCCTATCTCTTTTAATATATTGAATAAATAAATTGTCTGAGACATATCAAATAGTCTCAAACAATAAAAAATTCAATACGATCACCTGCTTATCAAGAGTATTCTCAGAGAATCTCAAAACCACGTTTTTAAACACATCATCAAATTTTATTAACCACATAAAATCAATGTGTTAGATTCACAATGATTTGGCATGGATTATGCTTATTAGTAGATTAGGCTAAACTTGAAACAAGGAATGTGATATGGACAAAATAAATAAAAAACAAAACACGTTCTTTGACAATCCGCTCGCTACAGGAATTCTAAGAATAGAACACGTAGCCCATATTTTCGACATCTCTGTTAAGTCTGTTAACAGAATGGTGGCAGAAGATGTTTTGCCATACCATTATGTCGGAAATAAGCTCAGGTTCTATTTAAACGAAATCGTGGGTGCGTTTCTAAGTGATCGCCTTGATATAAGGAGGCGTAAACATGATCAGAAAAATCAAAAGGAAACAGGGAACACCACGCTACCAGGCAAGAGTCAAAATCAATGGCCAACATCGTTACAAGAGTTTCGACTCATATCAGGCCGCAGTCACCTGGATTAACAAAACACGTTATCAGCGCGCTGATAATATTGTACCCTGTCAAAAAATCACGGTTTTGATGATGCATCAAAATCACTTAGAAAGCATGTATAACAAGGGCTGTTCACCAACATGGGTTTATACCTGCAAAAATCAATTCAAAAACCACATCCTGCCATTTTATGGTGAAAGTGATATTCAAAATATCACGATCACTGAACACAAGACACTTATCACATGTTTGATCAACAAGGGGCTGTCCAATGCCTCAGTCAATCATGTGAGAACTCAGATGTCTACAATGTATAATTTGGCAATAAGAGAAGAATGGTTTGGGAATAGTCTTCAAACCAATCCGTTTGATCGAATCAGACCCATGAAGGTAATGAATCAACGATTAATTTATTGGACATTAGAAGAAATTCAAACATTTCTCATGTCTGAAAAAGATTCGCACTATTATCCATTGTGGATTCTCTTGCTCAATACTGGCTTAAGAAATGGTGAAGCTGTAGCTGTTCATGGAGAACAGTTTGATAGAGCCGCACATATCCTCTACGTTGACCGACTCTGGTGCCATAGAGAAAGAAAAATCAGAATGGAAACTAAGGGGTGTAGAATCAGAAATGTTGGACTTAACCCTGCTATACAAAAGATAGTCTATCCTTTTGTCCACTCAGGCCCCATATTTAAACAACCTGAAGGTAAGGCTATTGGAACAGATTATCTTTGTAGAAAACTCTTTAAACGGGCCTGTAAGAAGGCTAATGTGCGTTATATTGGAATCCACGGACTCAGGCATACCTTTGCAAGTCAATTCATCATGAACGGTGGTAGCTTGTATGACCTACAAAAAATCCTTGGTCATTCAAATATTAAAACCACTGAACGATATGCCCATTTCTCACACAGTCATTTGCAACGACAATCAAGCATTATTGATTTTCAAGCTAAGGATAATGTGATTTGTGTGGATTTTGCGAGGGGGGGGGTGCCAGAGGGGGTGCTAATTGATAGAATAGTTGCAAAAGAATAACCCGCCTTCGCCTAGGCTACGGCGCGGTTAAGTCCCACTAAGCTTACGTTGTAAGCAAAGTGGGACTTAAGTGGGCCCAGCTGGACTTGAACCAGCGACCAACCGGTTATGAGCCGGTTGCTCTAACCAACTGAGCTATGGGCCCGTATTAAACTTCTAAACTCTTTTGTAAGCTTTGCTATCTTATTATCATAAAGCCTTCGGCTTTGGTCTTCGATTGATTCCTGTACGTCATCAATCTCATCCCCCACCTCAGGTTGCTTCCGTTCTCTCGCTGGGCCGCTCGCTCACTCATCCTCGCACTTGCTCGGCGCAACCTTCGGCTTCGGTTCACTAGGCCGTGAACCTCAGCCAACTGAGCTATGGGCCCTTTTCGTTTGATACGAGCTTGGCTCACTTACCAAATAACCACTTTTTT
>JBDRAU010000052.1:0-7382 GCA_043823315.1 bacterium | reverse complement strand
TTTCAAAACGAAATAGTCTATTTATTCTTTGCATAGCTTTATTACTATGCAATCTCGTCTGATACCACAAGTGTTTTATCTGCACAATTTCCTCCTGCTAGTTCTACCACAGGAGTCTCATATGTTTCGCAACTTATTCAGTGTGTATATCTGTAAATCTCAAAATTCGCTACGAACATACTCCGAACAAGCAAAATTTCAAGCTCTTGCAATATTAAACGCAGACCCTTGCACCAGCCGCACTGAAAGTAGAGGATGCAATCCCTTTTTCAGTAAGGCTTGGTGGCGGGGTCAAGGGCTTGAACCTATAAAACTGGCGAAAGTCACCGAACATTGGGCGAACATCGAACCTCGTGATTTATAATATTGCCCACGACCCCTCACTAATTGCACTGAGAGTAGAGAATGCAATTCCTTTTTAGGTAAGGTTTAGCGAGTGGGTCAAGGATGCAAACCTTAGACGTTGGATTTTTTGCCCGACCATACACCAAAAAAAAGAAAATATCGTATTTGACTGAACTCGCGACGCGTCCTATAATTAGACTATGAAAAGAGATGATTTTGATAAAGCAGCGCTACTAAGAAAACAAGGACTAAGCTATAAATCAATTAACGAAAAGTTAGGAGTTCCTAAGAGCACTTTGTCAAACTGGTTTTCGGATGAGGACTGGTCAAATAAGATTAAAAATAAGCTCACCGATAAGAGAAGAATTACATCCTCACTGCAAGCAAAGAAAATGGCTGAACAAAATAAAATAAATTTTGCAGAGAAGGTTAGGCACTTCCGAGAGAGAGCAAGGCAAGAATATGCATTACACAAAGACAGTAACTTATTTCAAGCTGGTCTAATGATATACCTCGGAGAAGGAGACAATAAATTTGATCATTCACTTGTAAGACTTTCAAACATAAATCCGAAAATTATACTTATTTTTATGCAATTTCTAAGCCAAGTTTGCAATGTCGAAATTATAAAGATCAAGGCAACCATGATCCTCTATAAGGATCTAAATGAAAATATTTGTAAAACTTATTGGAATCAGTTCTTAAATCTTTCGCCGGAAAACTTTTATAAAACTCAGTATATAATCGGACGTCACAAGAAAAGAAGGATATCTTACGGAATTTGCAACATATCTGTTAGCGACAGAGAACTTAAGGAGAAAATATATGTCTGGACTGAACTTTTGAGTGAACAATTAACGGGCAGAAGGGTTTAATTGATCTAAAAATGACCACTTCGTGGCCATCTTGTTGGAGCGGGTAGCGGGAATCGAACCCGCATCTCGTGCTTGGCAAGCACGTATAATAACCATTATACGATACCCGCTCAGCTATTCTTTTTAAACACACAAAGAACTATTTGCAGGACTATTCTATCCCACTCCTTGACTTTTGGCAAGATTTGTGGTATATTGACCTGTCTGCTAAGGGAAGAAAACTCCTGAAGCGGGTGTTTGAACATTGACCAAAGGCGACGACGACCTAAAAAAATGGTCGAGCCATGAAGTACCCAACCGGATTAAGGTCTTGAACCTGACCGGCAAAAGGAGGGTTGCAGGATGGCTGACGGGAACAGATTATCAGCGTTGGTGGTTACTCCTGAGGCAATACGCCGAGATCCGGCATGGGCCGAAGGCGGACGCCACGCGAGGAAACTCCTCTCAATCACTCCGCCATTCCCGAGCGAGTGTATCGCTCAGGATATGGGCTGGGAGCCCGGAACGGACGGAACAAAGACGCCGATTGTGCTCACCGAGGACTTCGAGTGCGCCATCTTCGAAAGCGGTGCCAAGGAGGATCGGCATGTGCACAAGCTCGCCACCGAGGTCTACTATGTCATAGAGGGCATACTGACTCTCGAGATCAACGACGAGCGGCGTGAGTACAGGCCAGGCACACTGGTCTTCGTCTTTCCGGGAACCGTGCACGAGGTTATCTGCCAAGGCTATTACAGGGTCGTTCTCTTCTGTTCGCACTGCGGAGGACCGGCAGATAAGCAGGTCATGTAGGAGTGCCTCTCCCAATAACCGTTCCGCGGCGTAACCGCGGACGCTGATCATAGGAATCAGCGAGAGTGGGGACCAGCTATAACCGTTGCCTGATGGTAAGTGCGGGAAGCTGCTGGCGAGACCACAGAAATCCTATTGCTTTTTCGAGGCCCGGCGATCTGATCGTCCGGGCCTCAACTGTTTTATAAACAATCTTAAACCTTAAAATTGCACCTCGTAGGTGCAATTCTGGAGGTCTGGCCGGGATTTGCACCCGGGTACGCGGTTTTGCAGACCGCTGCCTAACTACTCGGCCACCAGACCAAATCGAAATAATCTTACCAGAAAACTAAAATATTAAAAGTCGAATCACCTTGAAATGTTACTAATAATCTGCGAAGTTAAATGTATATAAAAAATCTCTCGACAAAATACTAGATCCCGCATCGAGTGCGGGATGACAGGACAATGTCAGTTCGAGATGACACAAGGAATAAAATGAGCAAGAAAAACAAAAAGAAACTTCGAAAAATATTGCGGGCGCAGATGGAGAGAAACTCTAGGGAGAACAGATCTCTCGACTCTACTGCAGGGAAGGTTTGCGTTCCACCCGCAAACCCACTTGAGATGACAAACGATAGATCAAAACTGGATTCGCTCGCAACAACAGAGCAAAAAGAGCAATCACCTAAGGTGCAAGATCAAACTCCAGAAAATCAACACGAAGTTACTTCCGAAATTAAGAAAATTCTAATTACAATGGGCATAACGGTCTTGGCAATTGTGGTAATCTATTTCATCAACATCAAAACCGATCTTATTTTAAAAGCGGGCGAGTGGATGATCGTTAAGCTAAATCTTTCGATTTAGCTAGTTCTTAAAGTTCATAAGGTTTTTAAAGTTTATAAAGTTAATCCCAAACAACTTTACGAACTTTTTACTTTATGAACTTGATAAACTTATTTATTCCACGGTCTGTCGGGGTGGTGTGCCAAAACATAGTCCATCCGGTCTAAACTTTGACCGGTTTTTTCGTCATAAAGCGGCGTTCCGCCGGCATAAACCGTGCCGCTTGGATCGCCGAATTGATTTAAACCGTTACTAGAAATCCAGGCCTCGATCTTGGCTCTCTCGGCAGAAGATATGACATCGCCGGGAGCGATGACTTCCTTGCCGGGAATAACTAGATTTACTTTTTTTTCAGCTTTAATCAAAAATCCCGAAAAAGCTTCGACATTGTTTTCTAAAATCATTTTGGCCGTTTTGATTGCATTTGATGATTCGTTTGATGTCGGATAAACGATCCCGTATGGATCAGAAAGCGTGCCGTTTGAAATCGCTGTTTTTAGATCGTAAGCAGTTCCGGATTCGGTCCCGTCATCGGAAAGCTCGCGCACCAATATCTTGCTGCCTGATAAAATCATTCTCTTTGAGTAAGGGTTGCCAACCTGATTCCAGCCGATATCAAGAGCGATCGAATAAGTTTCGTTTATGTTTGTCTCGACTTTTGTTTCGGGCAGATTGTACTCTCCGCCCTCGCTGTCATAGAGCCAAAAAGCCGCGCCGGGTTTAATCTTTGCGGAATTGTTTTGCGTTAAAAGAGACAAATATTCTCCAGTTGTTGGAACATAAACATAAGCCCACTTGCTCTTTAGCGAGGCAAAAAATTCTGAAAGAGAATTGGAAGTAAAGACATAAGGAAGCGATACAAAATTAAAGCCGGATCGCAGTTTAATCTTGCCGCTTGGCAGAGGCTCGATTTGAAAAAGACCGCTTGCAATTTGGCTTAAGCCATCTTGCTCCTTGCAACGCATTAGCCCCAAGAAAGAGCAGGATGAAATCTTATACTTTGGCACCATCAACTTTGCTTCTATATTGGTCGGTACTTCACTCCCCGAAGTCACGATCGCCCGCATTGATAGCGTCTTTGGCTCGTCTGACTTTAACGAGCCCATAAACCAGTACACCCCGGAGTCGCCTTTTTGGTCGAAGCGGGCATATTCCTCGTCTGATAATTTTCGCATATACCCTTCCTGATCAGGGGACAAGTTGGCAGTTTCCTGCACAGTCGGAGCCAAATTAATACCTTGGCCCTGAACAAGTGCGTACGCTCCGTTTAAATTGTTCCCCCTGTTTGAAAAGACCAGGTTAAAACTGATCGTTTCCCCTGTTTTGATCGTGCTAGGAAGATTGTTTATTTTGATGGCAACTGATGAGCCTTCAACATCAGCTGAAACACTGCCGCGATTTTGCAAGACAAAAATTGAAACCAAAGCTAAAGTGAATAAAGCCAAGATCGAGATCACGGTCAAATAAACCTTCTTCGGCAATACTTTCTTTTTTTCCTCTTGAGAAGGGGACTTCTTCATTATCTCAAGAAGACCAAAGGGATCATCCATAACACTTTCATTTTATCACAGATAAAATGAAATTTTTCAATTTTCAATTTTCAGTTTTCAATTATTGAGTCGCTTCGCGACAATTATAAGGAGTAGCGCTTGAAGTCGAAGTATTTCTTGATCAGGAAAATTCCGATTCCGCCTGTAATCGACAGAATCACGAGGACTATCATCTCTGAGCCGGTGTCGGCATCATCGACTGCTTGCTGGGAAGAACTAACTGTCCGAGCAGCGGTGACTGTCGTAAAGGCCGCCACTGTCGAACCGTAGGTAGCAGAAACAGTTGCCGTGACCGTATCATCAAGAAGCGGCAAACCAATGCCGGGTTCAGTGGTCTGCGCCAAAGCCCTGCTAACTCCAAAACACAACAAAACCAGAAGAATGGCTGTCAGATATATTTTTCTCATTGAATTCATTTTACCCCCACACTTATCGTCATGCAACTTCGACTAAGTTTTCCCTTGTAATATTTTAAGTTAGTTCGATAATTATTAATCCAACACTATAAGTGTGGGGGTATAGCAAAAACCTATTCCTTTTTCTCTGGCTCGGCATAAATAAGAAGTCGTTTTAAATTGGTCCCAACCGGCACGCAAGTCATAATTGTCAACTTCGGCTTATCTGATTCAAGATGGTCTGCTACCTCATCCTTTTTCAACTCTTCCTTGCTAGTAACCCTATAATAGTAAAACTTTCCGTTATAAGTGATTATTATTTCGTCCTTCTCTTCAAGCTCGGGGAGAAGTGCAAATACAGTATTATAGTCTCCTGTCTTCCACCAATAATTAGAACTGTGTCCGGTTAAGAAAATATTTCCCTTTCCGCCAGGTTTATCTGTATCCTTTAGGTGAATAACATTTTCTTCAAGTGCATCCATAATATTGTCATTTTCAGTATCCCATCCAATCGGAGCTTTCACGCCGATTTTAGGAATAAAGATCGAGTTATCGGGATATTGCTCTACCGCAGGAGCACTTATCACCTTTTGGGTGTCTTTTTCTCCTTCCTCGACCGGACGCTTAAATTCAAACGCCAGTTTTTCGGGAAAAAGTTTATAGGTTCCGATCAAAATGATGGCGGGGAAATTAATAAAAATAAAAACGCAGAAGGAGAAGAAAATAACTAAAACAATATCTTTGATTACCCCCCAGAAAAAATTGTGTTTTGTTTTCGTGGGAGTATTAATCCGCTCGATATCGGGACCTAGACCGTCAACTAGAACCATTTTCAATACTGTTTATTTTTTCGTTTTGAATCGACCTGAAAGTTAAAAACCCGAGTCCAAACGGAATCCAGTAAGTTATAATCCTGAAGCTAAAAACCGCAACCGCCGCTAGCTCCACCGGTACTTTCAAGTTAGTTAAAACAAAAATCATCGCCGCTTCCACAACCCCTATGCCCCCTGGGGTAATCGAAATAAATGTAAATAAAACCGAAATCGCATATGCGGTGATAAGAGTCCCGGGGTAAATCGGATATTCAAAAGCCAAGAAAAGATAATAAAGGGTCATAATGTCAATTGCTTCAATCAAAAGAACGTGAAAAACCGGCAACCAAAGGGCCTTCCACCTTTTCTGTATATAAGTTAAACAGCTGTGAATTTCCTTGGACAAAATCGTCACGCTGCTGTCACTAAGAACCGATCTTTTGTTGAAGAATTTAGTAAAGAAATTAATCACTTGGGCGATCAGCGAAAAGAGCTTGTTTAATCTGGCTGCTTCTTCAAAAACCATAACTGCGGCCAAAACAAGCAGAAATATCATTCCGAATAAAATTGAGGCGGTTACAATTTGGTATTTGTAGAGCTGGTGATTTAAAACCAGATAAAAGAGCCCAAATAAAAGTATCAAGGTAAAAACGCCATAGTATAAAAAATAAGCAAAGAAGTTTACGAAAGTTGACCGGCTCTTGGTCATGCCGTGACGTTTGGCTTCGGCGATGAATATCGTCATTCCCGCCAAACCCCCCGAGGGAGCAACTAAATTAGCAAAGTTAGCAGCAAGCGACATTTTAATGTGTCTCCAGAGAGTGTCTTTAACGGAAAAATATTCATAGAGCGTGTGATAAAAAGCGCCTCGATTAACAACCGCTAAAATCTGAATACCGATAATCGGTAGAATAAAATACCATGAACCCAAGGAAAGCGTTTCTGCTGCTTTTTGAAGCGATCCAAGCTGTTTTAAAATAAGATAAATAAAAACAACCGATGCTACAAAGAGTAGTGTTTTGTAAATTAAAGCTGCTTTTCTTGTAGCCATGAAATTAAACTTATAAATAGTTTATCGCGATCACCTCGACGATACGAAAAAAAAGACTCATTTTCAAAAGTATCAATATTTGAGTCGATTATATTCTCCCGCTTTACGTGCAGTTCTTCAAGTTCGCTTCTTAGCGCCTCGGTTAAATCAAAATATATATCATTACACGATTTACGTAAAACCCCTTTATTCTTCGAGCAAGCACTGCGAGTCGAGAAGTTCTCGACAGGCTCGAACGATAATTTTGCATAAGTCGTGTCATTATTATTACGTTTTAAGAAACGTTCAAATCTGCCACCCTTAAGCTCATCAGCTACATCTTTCCCAACCTCGTAATTTTTCACTCTGATATGGGGCCCTATGAAAAATCTTACGTCAGTAGGGGAGAGTGAACTTTTTTCAAAGCACTTCCTTAATGAGACAGAAATGATTCTGGATGTCAGCGAGCGTCTGCCGACATGAAGAGCGCCTAAGATTTGCGTTCCACCCGCAAATCCCCCGTTTTTGGAAAAAAAGAGGAGGGGAATGCAGTCCGCTGATTTAACCGCTAATATCACCTTCTTCCCTGTTAAGAGGCCGTCGCAACCTTTGTAGTAACCAGGCTTTTTAATTAATTTAATTTTATTTGAATGGATCTGCTCGGAGTAGGCGATAGCAGGGGAATTTGCGGGCTTTCGAGGGTGGAACTCGAAAGTGCCTTTAACGCAAATCTTTTCCTTATTTTTTTTGAGAAA
>JBDRAU010000051.1:0-4969 GCA_043823315.1 bacterium | reverse complement strand
ATGCTTGACATTCTTAGAATTCTCTGCTATTATTAATACTTCGAAGCCGTTCTATAGATTTCCGAAAGATATTTCGATGTTCTACAGAGCCATATCGAAATATCAATTAAACGCATCAAAATGCGTAGAGGAAATTAATGTTTAAGCGTAATAGCTCCCGAAAGTTTAGTGGTAATAATTTTAGTCCTTCGACTTCGCTCAGGACAGGTAGATCAACTAGGAATTTTTCGAGCAATGCTCGTTTTGGACGTAATCGACCAATGAAGAAAGGCAGGGGGGAGCATATAGACGAATCAAAATTTATTTCTAAAAGTTCTCCCAATGCGATGCCCGAAGTAAAGATCGAAAACACTTTTGATAGTTTTGGGTTTTGCCCAGAGATTAATCGAAATTTATCAAGTAGAAACTATACAAAACCAACTCCAGTTCAGGACAAATCGATCCCTCACATTCTAAAAGGAAAGGATCTTGTTGGCATAGCCAATACCGGTACAGGAAAAACAGCTGCATTCCTCCTTCCCCTTATAGAGAAGTGTTTTAAGAATCGATCTAAGAAGGTTCTTATAATTGCGCCAACCAGAGAACTGGCCCAGCAAATCGATGATGAGTTTAGAAAATTCTCGACAGGCCTCGGGCTTTATTCAGCAATTTGTGTCGGCGGTATGCCAATTTACAGGCAAATCTCCGCACTCAGGAGAAACCCAAACTTTGTCATTGGAACGCCGGGAAGACTCAAAGATCTTAAAGACCGCGGACAAATACAGTTTTCAAAGTTCCAATTTATAGTGCTCGATGAAATCGACAGGATGCTTGATATGGGATTTGTTGACGAAATAAGACGAATCCTGGAGGAACTACCCAGAGAAAGACAATCGCTTTTCTTCTCCGCCACTTTGCCGGACAAAATTAGACAGTTAGTCAATCAATTCCTGCATGATCCTATCTCCGTACAAGTATCAAACGGATCTACTGCAAAAAATGTTGATCAAGATATCGTAAAGGTTCCAACCAATCAAAAGTTTGACCGACTAAAAGATCTTCTGATTACCGACGAACTTAAAAAAGTATTGATTTTCTCTGAAACCAAAAGGGAAGTTGAGAGATTAACAGAGGATTTAATAAGAGACGGATTTAAAGCCGATTCTATTCATGGTGACAAAAGACAAACCCAACGACAAAGAGCGCTTGCGAAATTTAAGGAAAGTCACGTTCAAATACTTGTGGCAACGGATGTAGCGGCCAGAGGACTAGATATCAATAATATATCTCACGTTATTAATTATACCGTTCCGCAGACATACAACGACTACATTCACAGAATAGGGCGAACAGGCCGAGGCGACAAAAAAGGATTTGCTCTCACGTTTGTAAGCTAAAAGTCCCTTGGAACCATCTCGGTATTTTTGCTGGCAGGTTTAAACTGCTCGTCTTATTTTATTGCGATTAAATCGAACGGCTCAACCCATTGAGGCGTTGGGGATTATGAGCGGAGCACAAATCTGCCTTCAGCAAAAACCTAATCACTAATTAAAGAAATATAGCGTTCGGGTTTGTGGTAAATTACGGATTTGAACGAAGAAAATGTTGAACAGCCAACCCCAGTAAAACGAAGAACGAAGTTTCTGCCTTTACAGATAACGCCAAGACTCATGAGAAATAAACACTTCAAAAAAACCGATATCCTTTAAGTACAATTGATATTCAATAAATTAGGAATATAATACAGGATAAGAATAAATAGTGAGGAAACAAGATGGAAAGTTTTCAGCTGATCTTGGGCTGGGGTTCTCCGATCGGCGTTGGCATATTTTTACTTTGTCTTGCAGGGATGATTTATCTTTTGTCAAAAGCAAATAAAAAATAATTGTCACAGGGGGCAATATGAAGTTTATGAAGTTTGCAGCAGCAACTATGATTTGTTGTTCTTTTTTGTTTGGGGTGGTGTTCGCAACTGACAGTGTTGAACCAATCACTCTTCCGACCTCTAGCGTGTTCACGTGGGTCAAAGTGAAGGAATGGGTAAAGATTAATCTCTTTACATTCAAGGGAACGTCAAAAGCCGGTATTTATAACGGTTATAGCGATAGAAGAATTTCCGAAATGGAGTATGCACTTGAACAGGACGATGAAATATCAATTGACCGCTCGCTTGAAAGATTTGAAACTCAAAAACAAAAAGCGCTTGAATATGCCAAAAACGCCAAAGATAAAGGAGTTATGCAGAGAATCAGGGAGAGAACGCTTGAGCAACAGAGAACAATGACTAAGCTTCAGCTCCAACTATCAAACAATGGCGATCTCCAACAAAATGTTGTAAGGGTTCAAAAGCAAATAGCCATCGATACGAAAGGATCTGTTGAGATAGTTGAGGGAACAGAAGCGGCAGTAAAAGTCGAAACACAAACATGGGTAGTTTGGCGTGATCCAAACGCAGACGTCAACGGCAATTTACCAAAGATAGAGAACACTGCCGAACTTGAATATGCACCAGGCACAATTCCAGGAGGTACCGGTGGAAGAGTTTACGAGGGCGGAGGAAAACAAATCTGGGCACCGGGAACCTCGGCTGGAGGGAGCTCATCAACACAGAAATCTGAAAATGTGATTAAGGGCAATAGCGGATCTTCGGGAAACACACAATCAGGAAATACAATCAAGGGAACTGATGGAGCATCGGGAAATTCACAATCCGGTAATGTTGTCGAATGAAACACTGATTAGCATCAAGAAGTAATAGTGGACAAGATCAGGAATAATTAACGAAGGAGAATAATGAGAAAATTTAAAGCATTTGCTTTGGTGTTGATTTTGGTTATCTGCACAGTCGTGATTGCAGGAGCGGCAACAACATATATTTTAGTTTCAAATAATGCCGAAAAAGACGAAGCTACTATCCAACCAATTGATGGCAATTTAGAGCAACCCCTAGATGACGTATCTTTGTGGCAAACCTATACAAATAATGAGTATAATTACTCAATCAAATATCCATCTACTTGGTATAAAAGGCTCGAGGGATATGCCCCTCCTCCACCCACAACAATTATGTTTTCTACCAAGCCAGATGGCGACAACTCTTATCCATACGCTAGCACAACCGTCTTCTCGATTGTTAATCCCGACATTAGCGATATAAATGATCATGGTGAGGTGACCAGCCTAGTTTCGCAGGGCGCAACAAAAGAATCAGTGAAAATAGATGGATTTGATGCTGTAAAGCTTTCATCAGCCGATACAATTGCGGAGCATGTTTCGTACTACTTTATCGGTAATGATAATATTGTTTATCGAATCGGTTATCAATACCCGATAGCTCAAAAAAGCTATGCTGCAGATTGTGAACTGTTAGTAAAATCATTTACCGTGACCGAAGAGAACTAAGAAACTAACGCTTTCCACTAGCGATGATGTATGCAGCGGTTAACGTATTGGCGTAGTAGATTGCTTTTGTATTGACCTTGTCGCCAACTCTAAGCGCTTTTACTGATACCATTTTACCTCTTCTTCTGATTTTAGTAGAGTCCGTTATTCGGATGTTAGTAACGGTGTTTTTGGTTAGTCTAAGTATTCTACTTCCATTTTTAACTTTTAACCTAATTACAGTTTTGTCAGAACTTATATGACTAATTGTTCCATTCAAAACCACGTTGAATTTTCTTGATTTGGGTGGAGCGGGAGTTGCACTAGAAACCGGTGAAGGCGGTGGAGTTATCGAGGGACTTGGAGACGGTGAAGGGGTTGGGGCGGGAGCTGGAGTAATCTCATTAATTAATTTTTCTGAATTTATCCTTCCATAGCCAAAATACTGATTCCACCCATTCGTGTCATATGAGTATGGCCCGACTTTATCGCTTGAAGTTTTTATCAAGTCCAACATCTTCATTTTGGGAATATTAACGTTCTCGGAATTCGCATAAGCTGTTGCCAGTTCAAGCAATCCGGAAAACTGCGGTGTGGCCATTGACGTTCCGGACATGTATCTGTAGGAATTCGACAAATACGTCGAGTTTATATTAACTCCAGGCGCAGAAGAAAAAATACTACCGCCATAGTTGCTGAAAGAGGCCAAATTGTCGGAAGAGTCAGTCGCACTAATGGCAATAGCTCCCTCGCATGATGCCGGATATAGAGGAGCGTCTGTGGCACTATTTCCAGCAGCGGCGACCACATAGGCTCCTTTCGAGTTGGCATAGTTAACCGCATTTTGAAGTGTGATTGAGGAAGATGTTCCTCCCAAGCTCAGATTGATTACTTTTGCTCCATTATCAACTGCATAAATAATTCCGCTTGCAACATTTGCATATGATCCGCTTCCAGAAGAATTAAGAACCTTCACCGGCATTATAGTTCCCTTGTAGCCAATACTGGAAACGCCAATAGAATTGTTGGTAAGCGCGGCTATTATTCCGGAAACATGCGTACCGTGCCCATGGTCGTCTGTTGGATCATTATCACTATTGACAAAATCATAGCCAGAGATAACCTCACCAGCTAAATCCGGATGAGTTGAAAGAACACCAGTGTCAACAACAGCTATCGGACCATAACCGCCCTGTGCCAGATCCCATGCCGCGGGAGCAGACATTTTAGGAAGTGACCACTGTGTTGAATAAAGGGGATCATTAGGAGACATTAACGCACTTGCAATATGGTTCGGCTCGGCATATTCAACCTCTGGATACTCTTCGAGTTTTTCCACAATAGCACCGATACTCTCACCGGTAGATACCTGAAGCTCTCTAGCATCAATCTTTGATATTTCTTTTTTTGTTTTTGTTTTTGTCTGGTCTTGGACTTTATTTATCCGAGAAATACTTGTAGAACTTTTGTACTTTACAATCACAGTCGAATCATCCGCACTGCCTTCCAGAGGAAACCTTGAACCCGGTTGACTATTCTTTCCCGCACCTATCGCGCCCTGCGTTATACTCGAGACAAAGTCAGGCTTTATAATTAAAGCCAAAACAAA
>JBDRAU010000050.1:0-3647 GCA_043823315.1 bacterium | reverse complement strand
GCAAATCCCACGCCGCCCGCCAAAAATCTAAACAATTTCTCACCGAAGCAAAAAGGAAAGTTGAAGAAATGATTGAAAAAGGAGGTGATAAAAATGTCGATTAGACAAAGAATTAAAATCAGAGGCAAGTCCAGGTATATTGAGCGAGGGAAAGATGGGAAATTTACAGATAATACGAATATCTACGAATCTATAAAAGCAGATTCAAGAAAAAAATCTGCCAAGCTCGTCAAGCCCGGACACGGACACGAGGGTGATTTAAAACGCAGAAAGAAATAAAATTATCTACCTTACGCATGAAGCTTCTCGCTTTGCCAAAGCTACGATGATTAAATTGGAGCGATATTGCCAAACATTCTGGTATTATTATGCGAAAAGAGATCGTGCCTAAAGTGAAGGAGTTTCTAGATGAATCGTCAAAAAGAAATTGATAAAGTATTTAAGAAAAATGGATTTACATACTTTCACCCGCTTTCGCAATTTGCGCGCCTCGTCGAGGAAACTGGTGAACTGGCAAGAATTTTGAATCATCTCTACGGCGACAAGCCCAAAAAAGATTCGGAGAAAAAACAGAATCTCCAAGAAGAAATGGGCGACGTCTTATTTACATTGCTTTGTCTTGCTAACTCTACGGGAATCGATTTAGACAAAGGATTTGAAAAGAGTATAAAAAAATTACTATCGCGTGACAAAACTCGATATAAGAATTAGATAATTACTGGATTTTTAGGGTAGAATTAGTTATAATCTTTTTATTGCCCGGGTGGTGAAATTGGTATACACGCTAGTTTTAGGAACTAGTGCCGAAAGGTGTGTCGGTTCGAGTCCGACCCCGGGCACCAAATCGGAAATTGCAAGAGTTTGGGGTTCGCCGAGTCCGCCAGCTCGGCGAAAACTGGAAGCGAAAACTTGACTTTTCCGTTGTGGTGGTCTATTCTGGAAATAGTTCGAACCCATTTTACCCCGAAAAATTTGGCAAAAAATGGCTCGAAAATTCCAGCCTGTCCGCCTCTGGAGGAACTGAATTCTGAACTTTCAAAACTGCCAAACCTGCCTGCCGGTAGGCAGGGAAACCTGTTCCAAAAATACCTGTGGTGAGCGAAGCCGAATCCATCGGCTCGAATCATTATTTATTTGTAAAAGAAAATTTTTTCAATAATTATTAACTAACATTCAATATGAACAAAGCGAAAAAACCATGTTGTGGGGAAGAACCAGAAGAAACGTCCCCCCAAAAAACTGCGGCAGAAATAAAACAAGAAATTAAAGTGCGATATGATGAATTTGCCAAAGAAGGTGGCTCAGCTGAGGGTTGTTGTCCTTTAGTAGGAGGAAGCGCTGAAAGTTTTGCCTTGGAACACGGGCTCTACAGTCAAGAAGACATGGCCTTGATTCCTAAGTTGGCCATTAACCTTTCTCGGGGTTGTGGGAATCCGACTAGTTTTGCTAATATCCAACCAGGCCAAGTGGTGGCTGATTTTGGTTCAGGCGGCGGTATTGATCTTGTTTTGGCAGCTCATAAAGTGGGACCAACTGGTAAAGTGATTGGGGTTGATTTTGCTCCCCATATGAGTGAAAGAGCAAAACAAGTAATGGCGGAAGCTGGTCTATCTGATAGAGCTGAGTTTATTCTCTTGGATATAGAAAACCCTCAGGTTCCAGATAATATTGCTGATGTGGTGATATCTAACTGTGTGATTAACCTCTGCCCTTGCAAGCCCTGTGTTTATAAGCAAATCTATGAGATTCTAAAGCCCGGTGGTCATCTGGCTATTTCTGATATCGTTACCAGAGGAGAGGTTGATCCTAAAGTTCGGGAGTACTTCCAATCAATTTGGGCCGGCTGTACCGGAGGAGCCATACCCGAAGATGGGTATTTAAAAATAGTCCAGGATGCCGGTTTTAGCCAGCTTAAAGTTGTCGCTCGTCATACTCTCAACCTAAAAGAATTAGATGAAATGGCAAGTTGCCCTGGTAAAAAGTTTTCTCCCACTTTCTCAAAAGAAAAACTAGCTCAAATGCAAGGGAAAATAGTCAGCGCTAAATTTCTAGCTGTCAAACCAAAAGAATAAACAGGATACAATGGGTCTTTAGTTGACGGCTCGTTTGATGGCTCGACTTGCTTTTTTCGTATATATTATGGTAATATCTAATGTTACCATAATAGGTTGGTAATCCCTGCCACGAGGGACTCGTGGAAATCTGCACCTTGAAAGGGTGAAATATGAGATCTGAAACAAACGCTCTTGTTTTGGAACGGGAGATAAAAAAGGGCAAACGTCAGCTTGAGAAACTGACTCAGCTTGAAGGTCGCTCGAGAAAAGTCTGGACGAAGGCCTATCAGCTCTTTTTGAAGGCAGCGAACCAATTGACCAGACTCAAAGTCCATGGCACGAAAAAGGAAGCCGGTCTGATAAAGAAAATTCGAGACTGGCCGGCAGAGACCGTCAGACTGACGAAGGAAAGGGACGATCTTCGAGCACAGATCAAGCAGACGGAGCAGGTGCTGGTCAAATTGGGAATTGAACAGGCCAAACTCGTCGAGCAGCAAATCAACGAGACAAAGACGCTTGACGAAATTGTGACCCAGGTCTTCGGACTCAATGCGGCCGTTGTGAGAGCTTCGGGTGACCGCGAGGATTGTCTGACTCGTCATGTCTTTCCAAGGCTGGTCGATGCGAAGGGCAATCTGCGCTCCCAAATCAGCTTTACCAGTTCCGACGGTCTGCGCCGAGTAGTTGCAATGGTCAATACCATGACCATTGTTCGTGGAGATCTTGCTGCCCAAGCGAAGTCAGAGATACAGTGTTTCTTTGATCGTTTTCAAAGAGTCGCGAAGATGGACGATACCGTCAAGCCGCTCTTTGATCTGACCCGTCAACTCCTGGTGGAAAAAACCGACTTCAAAGTCGGACCGGATCTGTATCGGTTTCTGTCCATGGAGCTCGATGCTGATATTTTCCCGGAACTAAGCAAGGCGCAGACGTTGTTGCGCCAAAGCATCAGGTCTGAAAAGACCAACTCCTACATTCGAATCTACGAACGAAAAAGTCGGACTGACCCGTGGGAGGTCGTCAAACAATCGTGAGACTAAGACCCTCTCACATAACTCGCCATGTCGCAAGACCTCTGGCGGGTTTTTTCTAAATTTCAAAGAACGAAGAATTTGCCGCCAAAGCAGTAAATTTTTCAAGCTCGTTTTCCTTGAAAAATTTACTGTAATGAATTATGATGAACCCATAGAAAAACTTGAAATTGTCAAAGATCACGGCGAAGCCGCTCAATCCTTCAACTCCGTTCAGGACAGGATTTTTGGGGGCTCCTCCTCGCCGCCGCAGGCGGCGAAATGCGTTCGAACTATTTTAAGAATACAGCACCAGATCGGAAATGTCAGCATTGACACGTTTTCGGGGATTTTCGGGGTGGAACCGAAAATTTCTTTTCGGCCGAGCTTTTGGTAGAATTAGATAAGTAGAAAGTTCATAAAATAATAAGAGGAGAAATTGTTATGGAAGAAACAACAAACAAATCAGGTATGTCAACGGGGATGATTATCGGGATTGCGGTTATGGTCGCAATCGTTTTTGGGGGCGGTGCTTACGCTTATGTCAACAACAAAGCAGAAAAAGAGAAGAAAGATCTAAACG
>JBDRAU010000049.1:0-5732 GCA_043823315.1 bacterium | reverse complement strand
GAGTGAACAGTCATTAGTGTCAAGTAATCCCGATCTTCTTCGAAATTATCCGTATCGGAAACGAGAGCTACCGATTCTAGAAAATCAGTAATTGTCTCAAATGAGGAGGCGGCATTTTTGAGCTCTTCAATGTTTTCAAGCCGTGTCTGGGATTCAACCGTACCATCATTTAGAAACTCTTTGTAACCGGAAAAGTTCAAGACATCTCCAACTAAAAGATCGGGTGATTTACCTCTGTCTATCTGCTCTTGAAGACGAGAAATTATTTTTAGAAAATTAGCAAACTTGGGATTGTCTTTGGCTTTTTCAATATCTGATAGAATCACTTGGAGTGTTTTATCTCCGATCCCCCGAGTTGGAACATTGACAATTCTCGAAAGAGAAACAGTGTCTTTGGGATTTATGGCATAGCGCAAATAGGCAATTATGTCTTTGATTTCCCGCCTTTCGTAAAAGCGGACCCCCCCGATAATTTTGTAGGGAATACCTCGGGAAACCAAGGATTCTTCGAAAGCACGCGACTGGGCATTAATGCGATATAAGACAACGAAATCGCGAAGGCCTCTTCTCTCCCCTGCTTTTAAACTTCCTATCTCGTCTATTATAAATTCTATTTCATCGTGTTTTGCTCCGGAGGAGACAACCAGAACCGGCGATCCCCCGCTTTTTGAAGTAAAAATGTTTTTATCGGAGCGGAGCTCGTTGTTCTTGATCAGAGCTTGGGCCGAGGCAAGAATCGGCGCGCGCGAACGGTAATTTTCTTCCAAATAGACAATTTTGGCCTGTGGGTAGTCCTTTTTGAAATCTAAAATATTCTGGAACTTCGCTCCGCGAAATGAGTAGATTGATTGCCAGTCATCACCTATAGCAAAAATATTTTTGTGTCGCGCGGCCAGAAGTTTTAAAAGAATATATTGAGAGTGATTGGTGTCCTGATACTCGTCGACCAGAATATATTTAAAACGGTTTTGATAAGAAGATAAAACTTCCGGAAATTTTCGAAAAAGTTCGACTGTTTTGGAAATCAAATCATCAAAATCAAGCGCATTTTGCACTTTTAGTTTTTTCTCATACTCCTTGAAAACTTTGGCTACTCTTTCTTGAAATTGGTCAAAAGCAAAAGATTCATACCCCTTAGCATCGATCAGCTCCCCCTTTGCGCCGGAGATGTAGGACCTGATCGCCCGCGGGTTAAATCTCTTCTCATCGATCGCAAGGGATTTCATGATTTGCTTGATGAGTCGCAAACTATCATCCTGATCATAAATCGAAAAATCGCGTCCGTAACCAAGTTGCTCAACTTCGCGGCGCAGAATTTTCACACAGATGCTGTGAAACGTTCCGAGCCATGGGAGCTTCGCGCCCATGGATTTTTTATTTTCGGATAACAGCTTATTAATTCGTTCACTCATAACTTGAGCCGCTTTATTGGTGAAAGTTACTGCCAAGATATTTTGAGTGGATACACCCTCAGAGATTAAATGTGCAACTCGATGGGTGAGCGCACGAGTTTTGCCCGAACCCGCTCCAGCCAAGATTAAAACTGGCCCTTCCGTGGCCAGGACAGCTTGACGCTGCGATTCGTTTAGAGAACTTAAAATATCCATAAAACAAACAATAACATTTTACGATAAAGCTGTCGAACATTGAAAAACCACTCTTCTTCGAGCGAGTACATTCGACAAGCTCAGTATAAACTCCGTCGAGTCGAGAAGTCATGTCGTCAAGTTCTCGACTCCGCTCGAACAATAAGGATATTCAGCATAGCCCCGTGTTGCAATTGAATGGAAATGCTCCCCAGCATCAAATTCTCGAATGCTCCACAACTGATTATACATCCGTGTTTCGCTTCGTGAATTGATGCGGGGCTTCCCGTTCTCCCGCTAGAAACGGGAAACGGGAGCGGTTGCAATTTAGCGGTCTATCTATCATAATTTGTATATATGAGCCATTCTCATCTAGAACCACCTAGAAGCTTAGTTGCTGCGATTTGGTCTATTGTAGGACTTATAGCGGTTTTTATCGCTGTTGGATTTTCTTCAATTTTTGTTTTGAGATATTTTTATCCTGTGTCGGCAGAAGTGGCAACGGTAAACAAAGGAACAGGAGAATGTAAGGACGGCAAAATTCAGGTGGCAGTCAATAACTATCCAGGATTAACTGCAATAACGAAAAGCCAATACAATACACACGATAAGGTTTTAAAAGCGCTCGGTGGAGACAACTTTCGCTGCAGTGAAATCTGCGTACCTGGACTTAGTGGCAGTCTGACGAAAACCCAAGAAGACAAAAAAATAGTTTCTGATTTTATAACCAAGAGCTCGGGATCTATAAACGGCAAACCGATAATGGTCTTAGATGACGGAGATTCCTTCATGGCAAAAATTGCCGAATGGCAAAAGCAAACAAATCCTGCTGTTAAGCAATCTCTCACTGATGACCTAAACCGAGCAGTAATTGTCAACTCTACAAAAACAACCTGTGCCGGCCCAAATAGCGAAGATTATGGACCAATAGTGGTCAACGGACAGGAAATACCTGTTGTCAAGAAAAATACAACCGCCGAGGAAGCTAAAAAAGCTGCGGAGGAAAAAAGGGTCGCCGAGGAAAAACAGGCCGCAATACAGCCGGAACTTCCTGAGGCAATCGCTGAAGTACAAAGAGAAGTCAAAGCTCCGACTGGAGCGGTAACAACAGATAAAAACTGGAAATGCTTGAGAGATCCAGTGGTAAACAAAACAAAGTACTATTGGTATCGTCTAGAGAACAATAGCGAATATCCGAATGGGGGTTGGATACTGAAAAACGATTCAGGCAAGAAGTACGGAATTGCTGCAAACAAATTAGGCGATGTTGAGGAATCCAAGAATCCGACAAAAGACTGCGGAGCTATTCCTGGGCTGGGGACAGAAAAGTTGAATAATTGCTTATATGACGCTGGTATTATTGTGGCAAAATTCAAAGGTGAATATGCGACAGGCAATATGAGTATGTATAAAATATCTGAATTAGATTCGTGGATGAAGACTTATATGGGACTTTATAATCGACGCCAAAATTCCAAAGATCCGGATGGTGACCTGGAAAAATGCAGAAAACTGCTCGGTAACCTGCATATTGCAAATGAAGCGATTATTAACTACAAAAGCGGAAATGCTCCATCGGGAGTCGATCGAGTTTATACTCCTTCGGAACAAAGAACAACACAGCAAAACTTTAAAGGAACTACCGGAACAGTTTGGCAAAAAATAATAGTTGAACATACTGCAACTGGTTGGCGAACTTACACCACAAAAAGCAGAAATGGACTTGAATATCAGGTGACCGCATCTTGGGTACATGTCCATGGGCAAAAAAATAACTATTTTTGGTCGCTTCATAGCCGTAACGGCCTTTATTACTGGTACAACCCATCAGCCCACGCCTGGGAGTTATATTCGCGAAACAAAGTTAACTTAGATTCCGATATAAACTTCGCTCCGACATACTATCCAGTAACATTTCAGTACTTCTAACTCAATATCTTCTCGAGTTCTTCGCGTTCTAAAGTTTCTTTTTTAAGTACTGCTTTGGCAAGTTTAGTCAACTTTACTTTTTGTTTAGTTAGAACCTGCTTGGTTTTTTCTTCAGCTTGGCGGATGATCTTTTCTATCTCGTCATCTATAACTGCCGAAATCTTTTCGGAATGGTTTTTATGCTCCCCAAGCTCGCGGCCCAAGAAAACTAGTTCATCCTTTTGACCGACAACGACCGGACCGATCTTGTCTGACATGCCAAAAACCTGAACCATGTCACTGGCAATTTTGGTCGCCCTCTCAAGATCGTTTGATGCACCGGTGGTGAGTTTGCCAAAAATCATTTTTTCCGCAACGCGTCCCGCCAAAAGCTCCATAAGATCGTTCATAAAATCATCCCTCGATCTCATATAGCGATCTTCTTTCTGCATGCTCCACGTGTAACCAAGAGCCATTCCGCGCGAAACAATCGAAACCTTCTGAAGCGCTTGATCATCCTTGATCAAATGTCCGATAATTGCATGACCCGATTCATGATAAGCGGCAATCTCTTTTTCCTGCTTGCTCATCACTTTGCTCTTGCGTTCGGGACCGAGGGTAGCTTTCTCAATCGATTCAAAAATATCTCTTTGACTAATTGATTTTTGATTTTTTCGAGCCGCCAAAATCGCCGATTCGTTCATAACATTTCTTAAGTCTGCTCCGCTCATACCGACAGTATTCGATGCCACAGCGCCAAAATCAACTTTTTCAGTCGGTTTGTTTTGAGAATGGATCTTAAGGATTTCCTCTCGCTCCGATTTATCAGGCAAGCTCAAAGACACTCTTCGATCAAATCTCCCCGGGCGAAGAAGCGCCGGATCCAAGACGTCAGGCCTGTTGGTGGCCGCCAGAACGATCACCCTTGTGTCAGTATCAAAGCCGTCCATCTCGACCAATATCTGGTTTAGGGTCTGCTCGCGCTCATCGTGCGAGCCGCCAAGCCCTGCTCCCCGCTGTCGGCCGATCGCATCAAGCTCATCTATAAAAATCACGCAAGGAGCGTTTCTCTTGGCTTTGGTAAACATATCCCGAACCCTCGAGGCACCAACACCGACAAACATCTCGACAAATTCAGAAGCTGAAATTGCAAAAAATGGCACGCCCGCTTCACCGGCGACCGCTTTGGCAAGCAGCGTCTTTCCCACTCCCGGCAATCCGATCAGTAAAACCCCCTTGGGAATCTCCGCACCGATCTGCTTGAACTTTAGCGGATTTCTCAAAAACTCCACAACCTCTTCCAGCTCTGTTTTGGCTTCTTTTAATCCGGCCACGTTAGCGAAAGTAATTTTGTTTTTTTGATTGGCGAGCCGAGCAGTTGATTTTCCGAAACTCATCGCTTTGGCATTTGCTCCTTGAGCTTGGCGAAGCATGTAATAAATAAATCCACCAAGAAGCAAAAATGGCAAGACGACGCTAAGAAGAGTCGGCCAAATACTTCCCGTATCAGGATTCTTAACGTCGACATTAACCTTATCGGCTGAAATATTGTAATCGGAAAGAACTGCATTGTCCTCCTTGTAGGCCAAAAGCTTACCACCGTCTTTTAGAAAAGCAGTAATCTTGTCTTTATCGACTTCAATTTTTTCAATCGAGTTAGATTTATATTTTTCGGAAATTTCCGAAAGAGTAACTTCCTCCGGCTTCGGATCAAAAACCGGACCAAAATAATTATAAAGAGCGCTAGCGATTAAAATCGTGATAATTATCGTGGCAATTGTTTTGATTGTATTTTGATTCATGTTGCAATATTAAATGTTAAAAGTGAAAAGTTAAATGATTGGTGGCAACGAGTGGAGTCGAATCCCGATAGAACTCCTTTCCGCAAAACGAACTACGTTCTGTTATTGCCGAAGCGTCATCTACGGGTCAAGCCTCTGACCTAAGGGTTATCCCGTCTCACCAAGCGAGCCGGGCAGGAATTCCCTCGCTCCCCGCCCGAACCTGCTTTTGGCAGGGGCGGGTAACCACTTGAGCTAGCGTAGCTCAGAAAGTCAACTTTGGTGGTAGCGACAGGGATCGAACCTGTGACCTAGGGGTTATGATTCCCTCGCTCTAACCAACTGAGCTACGCTACCATTTTTACTAAACTATCAAACCTCGACAGCAAAGGTCTGTGATTCCCTCGCTCTAACCAACTGAGCTACGCTACCATTTTTACTAAACTATCAAACCTCG
>JBDRAU010000048.1:0-2108 GCA_043823315.1 bacterium | reverse complement strand
CTATCAACTCTCCTTCTAATCAAATCAATCGTTTCGCTCTGAACTTGCGCAATTGGCCTGTCTCCAATGCCCGTTTCGTCGATCTCATAGACAATCTGCACTCCACCCTGCAGGTCAAGCCCAAGATGCATTTTAATTTCTTTTGATGCGAGTTCCGGCCCTCTTGGAAACACAACAATCCCCGCTAGAACAGTTATCGCGATTACTAACAGAAAACTTGTTAAATTTTTTTTCACGTGATTAAGAGTAGCTTATAAGTTGTTACTTTTCAAGACATTGATTGACGGACATCGCCGCTTTAGCACCATCCCCGCATGCAATAATAATTTGTTTCCAAACGACATCTGTAATATCACCAGCAGCATAAATTCCAGCGTGCGACGTTTGATTGGTTTTATCAATAATGATCTCCCCTTTTTCATTGAGATCAACTAGATCTTTGAATATTTCGCTTCTTGGAGTGTAGCCAATCTCGATAAATACCATGTCGCACAATAATTCCTTCTCTTCGGATGAATTGGCATTTTTATATACAAGATTGGACAACTTTCCGTCTTTTTCGGTAAATAAAGATGTTTCAGCCTCCGTCACTACCTCGATATTACTCACCCCCTCTATCCGATCTATTCGTATCTGCTCCGCTTCCAACTTCTCTTTAAGGGAAATAACAGTAACTTTCTTAGCGATCTTACTAAGCATCAGTGCCGAATCTGCTGCAGAGTTACCACCGCCTATAACGGCCACTATTTTATCTTTGGCAAAAGTGCCATCGCATGTCGCACAATAACTCACGCCTCTTCCCACTAGTCTATCCTCACCTGGTACTTTCAATCGACGCGGCTCCTTGCCCGCTGCGATCAAAACAGTTTTACTCTCATATTCAGTGTCGCCTGCTCTAATCACAAAATGGTCTTTATTTTTCTGAACCGAAGAAATTTGCGACGGCAGGAGCATCTCTATATTTTTATACTGATCGATTTGTTTTTTTAACAGTTCGCCAAATTCATGCCCAGAGGTTTTTAAAATCCCCGGATAATTTTCTATTTCTCCAGCTGTCGAGGCCTGACCACCGACGTTTTCGGATGCTACGATAACATCGCGACCGTATCTCGCTAAGTATAATGCAGCGCTAAGACCGGCTGGACCGGCTCCGATAATTATACAATCTTTCATACTGCTACCTTTTTAATTAAGTCCACTAATCTGTTTGAATAACCCCATTCATTGTCATACCATGCCACAACTTTCAGCATATTTCCATCTACAACCTGGGTTAAGCTAAGATCAACGATTGCCGAATGGGGATCTCCTACTATATCGGAGGATACGAGCGGCTCAAGAGTTGCTCTGATAATCCCCTCCCATGCCTCAGACTTTGCTTGCTTTGTTACGAATTCATTGATTTCATCTACAGTAACATCTTTGCTTAAAAGCATAGTGATATCAGAAATTGAACCGACAGGAACTGGTACTCTGATAGAAAATCCATCAAACTTATCTTTTAACTCGGGAATTGTCTGGGTTGCAGCAATCGCCGCACCGGTCGTGGTCGGGATAATATTTATGGCCGCTCCCCTCGCCCGTCTTAAATCACGATGGGGGCCGTCGACAAGAGTCTGATCAGCCGTATAAGCATGGACTGTTGTCATCATCGATTTTTCAATACCAAACTCATCGTTAATGATTTTTATAATCGGAGCAATGCAGTTTGTCGTACAGGAGGCATTTGAAATTATCAAGTCCTTACTGGATATCTTGTCGTCATTTACCCCCACAATAAACGTTTGAACCTGCTCGTCCTTTGCAGGGGCGGTAATGATCACTTTTTTTGCGCCTGTTTTTAAATGAAGCGAAGCCGACTCTTTATCGGTAAAGTGACCCGTAGATTCTATAACAACGTCAACGCCTAGCTTTTTCCATGGTAATTTTGATGGATCCGGCTCTGATAAAACCCCAACCTTTTTACCGTCAACCTCAAAATAACCAGCGAAGGGTTCATCAAATTTATCTCCTGAGTCAACATCGTTTGGCAGGATTCCATAAACCGAATCGTATTTGAGCAAATGAGCTAGCGTAGGCGCATCGGCCAAATCGTTTACCGCCACCAA
>JBDRAU010000047.1:0-4865 GCA_043823315.1 bacterium | reverse complement strand
GCGATGGAGCGCCTTTACCTAACATATGCAAAAAGCAAATATCTTTACGGCCGGCTCGAGCTTTGCTCGCCATCAAGATTTATAAATGAATTACCAACCGACGAAATTGAAACTGTTGATTTATAGCGGTTTCTTTATTTTGTTTCTTTTTTCCGCTAAACCCGTATTTGCTTTTGATCAATCGTATTTGAAAGGTAAAGCAATTGAGCAGGCCAATTTTTCGCTTGACGAATTGGTCGTCGAGCCAAAGCTTATATTTTCACTTGCCGGTGAGAGAGAGCAGGCGAGTGTCAACCCATATGATCGTGTGGTTAATTTAATTGATCCAAGATTCTCGCCCATTGGCATCAGCGCTGTTTTTACTGCGCCAAAATATAAAATAATTGATCAATCAACAAGCTATGACATCTATTCTTTCAAGCGAAGGGTAGGGGACATCCTTGGCGGTGGGGGGGTCGTCTTGGCAAAAGAAGATGTTGTCGATCCGACTCCGGAGAACTCTCTGAGCTTGGGGACAAATACAATTAAAATAACCCGAGTTTCTGTCTCTGAAATTGAAAAATTTGAAGCAATCCCCTATCAGACAAAAAAAATTGATGATCCGGATTTGGAACGCGGCCGGCAGATTGTTTCCCAGGCCGGAAAATCTGGCAAGGAGCTCCTCCTCTACCGCGTTCGTCGTGAAAATGGCGTCGAAGTCGAGCGAAATTTGATCAAAGAAGAAATTGTTGAAAAACCCCAAAACAAAATCATTAGCGTCGGCACTAAAATAGTTGTTCTAAGCTCGGTAAGCGGTATTGCGACTGCCACCAATTTGTCCAGTGCGGTTGTATCGGCCAACTATCCCCGCGGCACGCTCGTTAGAATTACCAATCTCGCAAACGGAGTGAATGTTTTGAAAACCGTCAATTATACTTGGGGAACTTCTTCGGCTTCTTATGGCGTTGTGCTCGATCTTTCGTGGAGTATCATGGACGAATTAAGATTTAACGGGAGCGGAAGCGGACCAAGTGTTTTAGTTGAGGAGATCAAACAATGAGCGATAAATCACATTATATCGATGAATACAGAGCTATTGTCTCCAAGAAATCGCTTGGGCAGCATTTTTTGACCAATGATCTTGTAACTGAGAAGATGGTCAAAGATGCCGAGGTTAACACCGATGACGCTGTTTTAGAGATCGGTTCGGGGCTTGGAATTTTGACTAAAGCGATTTTCGATCATAATCCCCGCGAACTTATCTTGTGCGAGAAAGACCGAGATCTAGCCGAAATTTTAAAGAAAAAATTTACTTCAAAAAAAATCAAGATCATTACCGAAGATGCCCTTCTTTTGATTCCGAATCTGCAGGTCTCCCCTCCCTTGAAAGTTGTGTCCAATCTTCCTTATAACATTTCTTCTCCAGTTATTGTTTCTTTGCTTACGGCCTGTCAGGTTTTGCCCGCGACTATTGCCGTGATGCTTCAAAAAGAAGTGGCGCAAAGGATTTGCGCCAAGGCGGGAGATTCAAATCGGGGGATTTTAACTGTTTTGGTAGAGCTTTTTGGGCAAGCGAAAATAACCGACAAGGTTTCCAAAAACCAGTTCTACCCTGCCCCACAAGTTGATTCGGCGGTAGTGGTAATTTCTCAAATTAAAAAATCCGAAATAAATCCCAAGAAATTTTTTAAAATGCTCAAGATGTCATTTGCGGGAAAACGCAAAAAAATCAAGAACTCTCTTTTCAGTACTTTGAAAATTGACTCTGCTAGAGCTCAAAATATTGCTCAAAAGGCTGAAGTTGATCTCGATTTGCGTCCCGAAGATCTCACGATTGAGCAGTGGAAAAAGTTGTTTAATGAAGTTGAAAGCTATCTCAAATAAAACATCCCGCTAATGCGGGGATACCTTAAATAAAAAATTACCGACTTACGAAGTAAGTCGATCCAAAAGCCATCCCATCCCAACTCCGATCAGCACATCCGTCCATTTGTTTTTAGAATTATCTAGGTTTAAAAATATCGACGAGTTGCTTCCCCCGATGGCGATATAATCGCGTCCGAAACTTGGGTAGTTAAGATAAGAATTCATCGTAGGAAATTGGTTATTATAATTTGCTGCATAAGGGCTGTAACCCTGACACTGGGCTTGCGGGAGAAGCGAATTTAAGAGAATGCACATGAGTAAAAACTTGGTTGTATCCATGTTGGCAAGCTGTGGATTATACTGGTTCTGATTGCCCCATGGCGAATAAGGGGAATTAAAATTCCAAATCATACCATTAGCGCGACAAGTATTCAGTTCATCGCTTGGCGCAGCCCAAGTACCGTCGGGCATTTGTTGCCAATCACCGTTTCCAAACAGATTTCGGCAGGTTCCGACTGGAAAATTGGTGATTTCATCTTGCGCCAAATCTCGCGCCAATGTCAAAGCAGGAGACATAATAAATACTACCAAAAGCAATACAGTTAATATTTTTCTCATTAAATTCATTTTACCCCTACACTTATTGTTTCGCAATACATGATAATTTCAATGTCATTGATAGCTAAAATAGTCCAGTACGTATATAGGAAATAAAATATAAGCGAGGGGGTGTATCACCTACTAATAAAATGATCAACCAATTTTTCTGCTTGGCGAAAGTTTTTAATCCAAATAACATTTTTTTGTTTTCTCAGCCACGTTAACTGCCTTCTTGCATATGCATGGCTTTTCCACTTTAATTCTTGCACCATCTCATCAAATTTATTTTTTGCAGCTGCTTTAGCTAGATTATTGTTCGAGCCCCGAAGGGGGCCCTTTGGGCCGAGTCGAGAACCTCCGTTAATTATAAATTGGCTAATGATCTTATACTCAAGTCCCAGAGATTTCAACCAATCTGCCGATACACCACTTTTTAGCAACCCCGCTACTTCTTCGAGCATTCCTATTCTGAATCTGTCATCCACTCTTTTATCGATTCTTTTGTAAAGTTCTTCTCTTTCTAAATCAATTGCTAAAATCAAACTCTCGAAGTCAGGTTTTATTTTTATTGTAACTATCCCCTCCTGTGCTTTTTCAATTGCCCTTATTAATCGTCTCGGATTTTGCATATCCAGGTTTTTTGAATTGATTTTTGTTTTTTGAATTACTGTTTGTAATTGTGTAATCGTCATCGCATCCAGCTCTGCACGTGTGAAGTTTTTTAATTTAGGATTTAACTTTTCACTTTTCACTTTTAACTTTTCACTCATGCTAAAGCCTTCAGCTAGTGCTTTCGCGTAAAGTCCCGTTCCCCCAACCACAATCGGTACTTTCCCGCGCGAAAAAATATCATCTAATTTTAGTTTTGCTCCCTCGAGCCAATCGAAAAGTGTAAATTTCTCCTCCGGTTTTACTATGTCGATTAAATACTGCGGAATATTATCGATATATCTAGCATTTGATTTTATCTGAAAAAGTTTATCAGTTTTAAGTTTTAGTTTTGACTTTTGACTTTTGACTTTTGACTTCGGCAATTGTACACCATCCTTACCTGTCCCGATATCCAATTGTCGATATACTTGGCGAGAATCAGCCGAAATAATCTCGCCTTTATATTTTTTAGCGAGTTTGACGGCAAGAGCGGTTTTTCCCGATCCCGTCGATCCTAAAATAAAAACAACTCTCTTTTTCATTTCCAGAAAGTTTAACAAAAAAGTTGTTTTATATCAACTCGAGTATATAATCAAAATAATGAGCAAACTCTCAAAAGTTAATTCGATTTACACGCAGGCGCTTGATGCCCGTTTAGCAGAGGTTGAAGTTGATGTTGGTGCGGGAATTCCGTCGCTTACTATCGTCGGACTTCCCGACAAGGCGGTTGAGGAGGCAAAAGAGCGGGTGAAGTTGGCCATTAGAAATTCAGGACTTAGTTTTCCGGACAAGAAAATCATTGTCAATCTTGCTCCGGCTGATCAAAAAAAAGAAGGACCGCTTTACGATCTGCCGATTGCTATCGGGATTCTGGCAGCGACCGGAATGATCAATGCCGAGCGTGTTAAAAAAACAATCTTGATGGGCGAGCTGTCGCTAGCGGGTGAAATTAAACCTGTTAAAACAGTCATTCAAGCTGCCGAACTGGCAAGAGATAAGAACTATAATTTAATAATTCCCGACCTCAATCGCGTTGAGGCCGAACTTATTGAAGGCGTTTCGCTTTTTTCACCCCCAGATTTGCGGGAACTTTTTAAAGCACTCTCCGGAGAAAGCGAGTTTTTGCAAAAAACCAAAAAGCCGCACATTGTTTATCGCGATGATTTTGAGGATTACGATTTTCAAAACATTGTCGGGCAATTTATGGCCAAACGTGCCCTTGAAATCGCGGCCTCTGGCGGACACAATATATTGCTATATGGATCGCCCGGCGGGGGAAAAACTCTTCTTTCAAAAAGCATTGTTTCAATTTTACCGCCCTTAAACGAGGAGGAGATGCTTGAAGTTACCAAAATTTACTCGGTAGCGGGTCTTCTCTCGAGCGAGTGTCCGATTGTGAATTCAAGGCCGTTTCTTTCGCCCCATCACACCACTTCGCCGGTGGCGATTATCGGCGGAGGAACCGTTCCAAAGCCCGGCGCCGTCTCGCTTTCGCATAAGGGCGTTTTATTTTTGGACGAATTTCCGGAATTTCCCCGTTCGGTTTTGGAAGCGCTTCGCCAACCGCTAGAAGATAAAATGGTTACAATTTCGCGCGCTCAAGGATCAATTTCATATCCGGCTGACTTTATGCTGATTGCGGCCGAAAATCCCTGCCCTTGCGGTTTTTATGGCGATCCAAAGAGGGAATGCACTTGTTCGACAACCCAAATTTTATCGTATAAAAAGAAGGTCTCCGGCCCGATGCTCGATCGAATCGATCTTCACTT
>JBDRAU010000046.1:0-6276 GCA_043823315.1 bacterium | reverse complement strand
TCTAAACCTTTAGCCATAACAATTTATTAAGAATTAAGAATTTATCAGTAGATTGCTCATTCTTTATTCTTTATTCCGTCTTCCGTCTCCTCTTTAACTTTTTCTTTTTCCTCTACTTCCTCATACTGTGAAACGGCATTTTGGATGACTTTAGTCAGTTTTTCTGCGTCCTTCTCGTCAAAGTCCCCTGTTTTTTTAATTTTTTCAAGGACTTCTTTTGCTTGAGTTTTAACTGCTCGGAGGATAGATTCCTCGGCGTCTTTTATTTTTTTTGTTGCTACTTTGAGTAAGAGGTTGTTCGTGGCGGCGAAGAAAATTGCAACCTGCTCTTCTATCGGAATTGGTTCAAGTTGAGACTGTTTGAGGATCTCTGTGAGACGTCGCCCAAGCTCGATTTGTTTTTTAGTGGCCTCGTCAAGATCGGAGCCGAATTGAGCAAAAGATTCTAGTTCTCTAAATTGCGCCAAATCAAGTTTCAATTTTCCAGCAACTTTCTTCATCGCTTTAATTTGCGCAGCTCCCCCAACTCGCGAAACTGAAAGTCCGACGTTGATTGCCGGTCTTATACCTTTGTAAAACAGATCTGGTTCGAGATAAATCTGTCCGTCTGTAATTGAGATAACGTTTGTTGGGATATATGCGGAGATATCTCCTGCTTGAGTTTCAATAATTGGAAGGGCAGTTATCGATCCGCCTCCATTTTCTTCGTTCAATTTAGCAGACCGTTCGAGTAACCTAGAGTGAAGATAAAAGACGTCTCCAGGATATGCTTCTCGTCCAGGTGCTCGTCGAAGCAAGAGTGACAATTCGCGATATGCCCAGGCTTGTTTAGTAAGGTCATCATAAATGATCAGCGCGTCTTGGCCTTTCTCCATAAAGAATTCAGCGATTGCGCATCCGCAGTAGGGAGCTAGGAAGTTAAGAGCGGCAGGGTCTGACGCGGTAGCGCAAACGACTATTGAATATTCCATCGCGCCAAGCTCTTCGAGCGAGGCAACGAGTTTGGCTATTTTTGATTTTTTCTGGCCGATCGAAACATAAATACAAATCGGTCTTTTGCCTTTTTCGATTTGTTTTTGGCTCAAGATTGCATCGATAGCTACGGCAGTTTTACCCGTTCCACGATCCCCGATTATGAGTTCTCTTTGTCCCCGACCGATCGGGATGATTGAGTCGATAGCTTTTATACCCGTTTGAAGCGGTTCCTTAACTGACTCCCTCGTAATTACTCCAGGGGCAACTTTTTCAATCGGCATCATTTTCTCGCTTTTGATTTCGCCTTTGTCGTCAAGCGGATTGCCTAGTGTGTCAACTACGCGACCGATCATGGCAGAAGATGCTGGAACTTTTACAACTTCTCCAGTTGGCAATACTTCATCGGACGCGGAGATTTTTTCATAGTCTCCCAAAACAATCGCTCCAATCATTCCTTCTTCCAAGCTCATTGCCATGGCAGGGACTTTGCCTTCTTGGGTTTTAATATCTAAAAGCTCGCCGAACTTGGTTTCTTTTAGGCCGTAAATTCTGGCTACACCGTCAGCGATTTCGGCAACTTCGCCAACACGCTTAGAATTAACTTTGTCGTCGAAAGAAATAATTTCTTTTTTTAGCTCTTCTACTAAATCACTCATTTGCGTCCTCTGTCATTTGTTTAATTTTTTCTAATTTTCCTCTCCACGAAAGATCCAGTACTTCATCTTGAATTTTGATTTTAAGTCCCCCTAAGATACTTTGATCTTCAAGAAATGAGGCTTCAGTTTTTAAGCCGGTTTTACTTTCTATCTTTTTTTTAATATCAAGCTTCATTTGTTCATCAAGCTTCTGCGCGCTTGTAACTTTTACTATTATTTTTCCATCTCTTTTGGCTTTTTCCTCGTCGATCAATCTAAGCAATCTGTCGAGCTGGCTGAATTTCTTTTGTTTTTGAAGTTCAAGCCAAAGCGTTTTAGCGAGCCGGCTTAAATTTTGTGGGTCTAGACTGTCTTGTGAAACTCGCGCTAACTCGGCAAAGGAGTATTTCATTATTTAATTTTTTCGCTTACTTTCTTAATGTCGTCTTTGTCGACTTGGCTACCTATAACTTTTTCGCTAATAGTCAAAGCCAGATCAGTGATTTCGCGCTTGGCTTTCTCGACGATTTTGGCTTGCTCTAAAGCCGCCTGCTTACGAGAAGAGGCAAGAATCTCCTCGGCCTTAAGTTGTGCTCTTTTAATCTCGGCCCCTGTTTGCTCTTCCATCTCCCTCTTGGCTGAACTGATGATTTTTTCGCTTACAAGCGAAGCTTCTGTCAGAGTCTGTTTGCTCTTTGCCGAGGCTTGCTCTAATTGCTCTTTAGCATCCTGCGCGTCTTTCAATCCTTGAGATATCTTTTCTTTCCTTTTTATTAGCATGCCTACAATTGGCTTGTAGAGAAAAAAGCGTAATAGAAAAAGCAGGATCAAAAAATTAATTATTTGAGCGATAAGTAGCCTCCAGTCAATTCCGAGACTTTCTAATGCTTCCATCTTTAGACGAATTTAACGATCAAGGCGATGACCAAAGCATAGATAGCGATGGCCTCGGCAAAGGCAATTGCCAAGATCATCGAAGTTTGTACTTTTCCAGCCGATTCAGGATTTCGGCCGATTGCTTCAACTCCCTTTGAACCGATCCAGCCGATTGCTACTGCCGGAGCGATTGCTCCAATAGTAATTGTTGCAGCTGATGCGATAGTTTGTACTATCTCTAGCGAAAGTCCATTTTCCATATTTCCTCCGAAATTATTTTATTTTTTCTATAATTAATTAATGTGTCTGAATTGCCCCTTTGATAAATACCAGAGCGAGCATTGTAAATACAAGGGCCTGGATAAAGCCGACAAATAGCTCCAAGAACATAAACGGTAGCGGAGCTATATATGCTACTAAGAAGGCAATTACTACCAGTAAAACCTCTCCGGCAAAAACATTGCCAAAAAGTCTAAAGGAAAACGATACTATTTTAGCGAACTCGCCCAGAAGTTCCAGTATTCCGACGAAGAATTCAATAACTCCGCTAAAATTAAAGTATTTTTTGGCGTATTTGAAAGTACCTATTGCTGCAACTCCGAAGACTTGTACCGCAATCATGGTGACGATTGCCAGCGCCAGTGTCATATTCAGATCGGCGTTGCCGGACCGTAGGATCGGAACCAAGACTTCATGACCCTCGCGGCTGATTTCGTGTATGCCAATAGTTCCAACTCCCGGCAAAAGTCCTAGCCAGTTATTGGTGATTATAAAAATGAATAGAGTAGCAACAAGAGGAAAATATTTGCGGGTAGCTTTTTCGTCTTCGAGCACTGAATTGGCAGTATCGTATAGAAATTCGATAATCGCCTCGAAAAAATTTTGAACTTTTGTCGGGATTAGGGAAACTTTTAAACTGGCCCAAAAAGCCATAATAGCTAGAAATATAGAAGCGATCCATGATAAGAGCATGCTATTTGTAACCGGCAAAGAACCAATGTGACCTATCTTTTCCGCAGCGAGTGAAATTTCCATTTAATTCATATCATTTATTTGTTTTACAGCCCGAACGCTTATTTTCCTTAACCAAAGTATCGAAGCCAACAAAGAAATTGCGACACCAGCAATAAGCAGATAAGGACTGGTGCCGAGCTTGTTATCCAGAAATCTTCCGGACAACACAAATACCGAAAGCGGCAAAACTGTTGCCACAGCCACTTTACCAAGAAATTGAAAAGAAAAAAAGAGTCGCTTTTTCATAATTGGCTCTACAACTAACAAAAATAACAGACTTTTTAAAAAAGATCAATCCTCAGACCCTTGATTATTGTTTGCAAATGGTAACTCTGCTTGATGTTGTTTGTGGCTTATTTTCTGTCATTGCGTGGTTTTGGGGGATTTGTGGGTGGAACACAAATCTGCCTTCAACCCAAACCTCATACTACTTCTGCGAGATTGCTTCGGAGTACCTCGCAATGACAATACTTTAGATATTTGGCTGAACGATATTACGTAACATTATGCTGACTTGCGACATCCTCCGAGGGTTGATTTCTTGTGAGAAAGGTTTTTATTTGGTAGGATTTTCACATGCTTTACCCACTCACCAATCCTAAACATGATTCTAGAGTTTCGAATCAAGAAACAAAGTCCATCAGTCATATCACATCAAATGATGGATACATTGGTGGGCGGGTTTACATGATTGCATCTCCAATTGGTTCATTTAGCGATATTACACTGCGGGCTCTCGAAGTAATGAAAAGTGTTGATTATATTATTTGTGAAGATACGAGGCAGACGATCAAGCTAACTAGAAAATACAATATAAATAAGAAGCTCATATCACTTCACCAACATTCATCCGAGGCAAAACTAAACTTTGTTATCGAAGAACTAAAGAACGGCCGTAGTATTGCCTGCCTTTCCGACGGTGGTACGCCGAACCTTTCCGATCCGGGGGCTAAATTAAATGAGCTTGCAATAAAAAACGATATCAAGATTATTCCTGTGCCTGGGCCAAGCCCGCTACTGGCATTAATTTCGGTTGCTCCTTTTGCTTGTTCTGATTTTAGATTCCTCGGCTTTTTTCCGAAAAAGAAAGGCAGAGAGAAATTAGCTCGAGAAATTTCCGGTCTTAAATATCCGGTTTTTTTCTTCGAATCCCCTAAAAGGGTCAGGAAAACAATCTCATTTCTAAAGGAAAAAATACCCCACAAAAAACTCCTTATCGGGAGAGAACTGACAAAGGTCTTCGAGGAAATTTTAGTACTTGATTTATTTAATGTAACAGATGATAATATAAATAGGATACCCGAAAAAGGGGAGTTTGTTTTAGCGATCTTTAGTTGAGGTTGCAAAAGCATATGTAAATTAGTTATAATTTGATTGATTAGTTTTTAAGGAGGGTTATGAAATCGAAGGTCTCTATCCAAAAAAGTTTTATCTATGCTGTGACGGTAGTGGCGATTCTAGCTGTTGTAGTAGGGGTAGTTTTGAGGTTTACAAGCGTATCCGCTGATACGCCTGCAAGCTCTAATGCTGATGCAGTTTCCGACTGTTATCGCGATGGAAGCATGAAAGGTTGGTATAGTACGACTCAATGTTCTGAAAAGATGGCGGTGGCATGTACTAGAACCAAAAGTCTTGCCACTAAAACAGCAGCCACTCCAACCGATCAGGAGAAAGCTACCTTTGGGGAAAAAGTCAAGGCTTGGAATATCGTTATCAACAAAGCCAATCCCCAGGGCAAGTTTCGATTAGTTATGGGGGCAAAAAGAACCTCTACTGTGACTGTGTCAAGAATTGATTTTGGTCTAACCCCTCTTGGTAGGAACTGGGGAGGGAACGGTGATAGAATCTATCTAATTTTTGGCGATGGAATGGGGTATAAGAAAGTCTATAATTATATTGCTTTAAATACTACATGGACTTCATACATTAATAGAACGGGTTTAACTGGTGATGTCGATGTGATGTTCGTTGGTAAAAATGAGGATGGCTGTTTAGAGGGTGTTCTTGATTTGCCTACGGCTCTAGTTACACCGACTCCTTCCCCGTCACCTTCACCATCAGCCTCAATTCCCCCGCTCGATCCTAATTTAGTAGATGGCCTGAGGGGTTGTTATTACAATGGAAAATCTTTTGACGCATACATTGGCCCTAGAACCGAAAATGTCAACTTTATTTGGGGCAGGGGTCCGGCGGTTGTAAATGGATCGTTTGACCACTTCTCGGTTAGATGGGAAGGTATGGTAGTTCCCAAATACACAGAAACATACAAATTTAAGGTTAATTATGACGATGCGGTTCGTCTATGGATAGGCGGAAAGCAGTATATCAACGACTGGAATAATAATACGACTACTCAAACTAAAGAGGCGAGCGTTACATTGCAAGCCGGAGTTCCGGTCTCACTGCGACTCGAATACTTCGAGAACACTTCCGATGCTAGCGTTCAGTTGTATTGGTCAAGTAGCGGACAGAAGGAACAAATTATCCCCGTAGCTGATCTTAAGCACGATAAGAATTATCAATGTGCGGCAGGAACAGTAACCGCTACACCAGTTCCCTCGCCCTCGCCTACTCCTTCAGTGACGGTTAGTGTGCTAGCCTCCATTACTCCCAATCTCATCGATGGCCTACAGGGTTGTTACTACAATGGTAAATCCTTCGATACATATCTCAAAACTAGATCAGAGAACATTCAGTTCAACTGGGGTATCGGAACTCCATTCAATACAGTAATTGATAAAGATAATTTCTCAGCTAGATGGGAAGGAGTGGTAGT
>JBDRAU010000045.1:0-2611 GCA_043823315.1 bacterium | reverse complement strand
CTCACAGACTTTCCAGGTCTGCCAGTTAAACCACTCCTGCATCTCTCCAACAGCAAAATCTTACCATTTCAGGAGTAATTTCTCAAGATAAAAGGAGACGGCCCCGCCTGCTCTGCAGGCGGGGCCGTGGTACGTCGGGTCGTCAGTGGCTCCGTGCTTTGTGTTTCGGCGAGCGCCGTTTTGGTGTGGGTGATCCGCGCTCCTGGACACTACCGCCGTTAGTGGGCCGATAAGCCTGTCGCGCGGGACACTTGCTCATCTGCACCGATGACTTGGTGCAACCCTTAAACAGCACTTTGCCAGAATCGATCTTTCTGGCCACACCATCACACTTGTTGCAGGGATTCTTGCCATTAGCCACTTTGCGACCTCCTTATGATTAAGCCAGATTATCAATAAGCCCCCTCCAAAGGCCTATCTCAATCTCTGGCTGTCACAAAAAAAGAAGGTACGAAACAACATACCATCATTTTAGAACAAAATCAAGAACATGCAAGCATGATAACCTACTAAATTACGAATTAAACGAAAATACATAATTACTAATCATACAAATTCGTAATATTTGTAATTTCGTACTTTAGCTAGATTCGTAATTAGTAGTTCTCACAAAAGACTTTTTAGCTCTTGAGTAGCACTGAAGCTTTCGGTTTCTTCGATTATTTTTCGCATCAGGGTAACAGTTTGAACTGGGAACTTGCCAATAGCGGTTTCGTTGGAAAGCATCACCGCCGTTGCCCCGTCCAAAACAGCGTTGGCAACATCCAGCACCTCCGCCCTCGTTGGTCGAGGCGCTAAAACCATCGATGCCATAAGGTCAGTGGCAACAATCACCGGTTTTGAGGACGTTCTGCATCGTCTTATAATTCTTTTTTGTAAAAATGGAAGTTTTTCAACCGGAATCTCCACCCCCAAATCGCCGCGGGCCACCATGATCGCATCCGAAACTTCAAGGATTTCATCGAAATTTTCTATTGCCTGCGGACGCTCAATTTTAGAAATTATTTTGGTTTTTTCGGAAATTTTCTCCCGAAGTTCTGTCACATCTTTGGCCTCTTCCATAAAAGATAATCCGACATAATCGACGCCGATTTCCTGGCCAAAATTTAAATCGTCTTCGTCTTTTTCCGTAAAAGCCTCGGGCGTGTCAGTATCGGGAAAGTTAAGCCCCTTACCGGAGTGAAGCGCGCCTCCGACAATGACCTTGCAAGCCACTCTGCCACCTTCAATTTTTTTAACTTTTAGTTCAATTAAGCCTGAATCTATAAGGACGCTGTGCCCCTTCTGGAGAGGAATTTTAAGATCAGTTTTGACCGGAATGTCGTTTCTGTGTAAATCATCGCCAAAGTTTATCGTAACATTTCGGCCCGGATCAATATAATGTCCTTCGCGGGATAAATGTCCCACTCTGATTCTCGGCCCCTGAAGGTCCTGAATGATGGGAACTTCTTTACGGGCTCGCTTCGAGAGTTTTTTTATAATTTTGGCCCAAGCAGCAAATTCTTCCTTTTTACCATGAGAAAAATTAAACCTGGCAATATCCATACCTTCCTGAATCATTTTTTTTAGCGTTGCCTCTTTGCTGGTCGCCGGACCGATGGTGGCAATTATCTTAGTTCGTCTTTTAGTAGAATTATTTTTAAAAAGATTATTAATCATAAGCTATTTATATCAGAGAAGACGATTTTGTTCAATTGGATAAAAAGGTTAGGGCGCCCTTCGAATTGCACGAAGGGCGCCCTGGTACGGCACGAACACCTAGAGAACGTCGCTAGGATTGCGGTGAGCTGTTTCGATTTTCTGCAAAACACATCGGGAGTGAAAGAACTGTCACGAGCCCGGCAGAAAACCGATTGCCTGTTTCTTTAACGCTTTGACCGTCGCCCAAGGGGCATAGAACGATCAAGGAGGTTGCAGAACTCCCAAGTCCGAGAGAACCCGAGGGTCCAAGCGACAACGACCGGAAACCCTGCACATGCAAAGCACGCGCCAACAGACACCGTCTTAGCTCGAATTATACGTCTTTTTTATAAAAAAATCAACCCCTCACAAGCATTCCTTGAGAGCGTCCCTGCATTTTGAATAGGAGTAACCTCGCCGCAGCAAAAATCCAAGCGTGCGACGGTACAGCTTCTCTCTAGGCAAACCACTGTTTTTTTTCAAATACTTCTCTGTCAACTCCAAAAGATTCTCATCCTCCGTTTCCTGATTTATCCCGCTTAACACCTCTTTTATAATCTCCTCTGGTACTTTTTTCTCTTTTAATTTCAATTTAACCCGATAAGCTCCATATTTTCGGATCTCCAAATACTCTCGCGCCAAACTTTCGGCGTACTTTTTATCGTCAATAAATTCAAGATCTTCCAGCTTTTTTACTGCCGCACTAATTTCATCTATCTCAAACTCTTTCTGCTTGAGCTTGTCAATCAGAATTTGTTTGGAATAGCTTCTCTTGGAAAGTAAATCCAGCGCCTTAGTCAGCGCTTTGTTCGATTTTGGCTCGCTCACTAATTGCTTTTGTTAGTTTCTCAAATAACTTTGGATTATTTTCTAGGTATGATCGCGCCGCCTCTTTGCCTTGGCCCAATTTATCGTTCGTTTCTCCGAGTGA
>JBDRAU010000044.1:0-21191 GCA_043823315.1 bacterium | reverse complement strand
AAGTATTTTTTCTGCTTCTTCTAGAACCGGATGATTGGCCATCTCGATAATAATTTTAGCTTTAATCTTTGAAGCGTTTTGTTTATTGATTTGTTCGCCGATCGCAGCGGGAATTAAGATATCAACATCTTGATAAAGGACGTTTTCACCGTTAATCTTACTGCAATCATTGGAGGGACCGTGGATTGAACAGACGCATAGGTCGGAAATTTTTTCTCCCGACCAATAACGCTTGTGGGTTTCGTGATAATCGATTCCGTCCTTGTGCAAAATACCGCTAGCGGCATCGGCGATCGCCACAATCTTGAATCCCATGTGGGTCAGGTGATGAGCCAGATGCGAGCCGACATTGCCGAATCCTTGGATTGCTACGGTGGTATCCTGCGGTTTCTTTTTGAGCATCAATTTTGTCACTTCCAGAGTAATCGCGGCGCCTCCGAGTCCGGTTGCTTCATCGCGCACTTTAATCCCACCGTCGTTTAGGGCTTTTCCGGTAATAACTCCGGGAGCTTTTTTACCGACAATTTTTTCATATTCCTCGCGAAACCACTTCATGATTTCGGGATTAGTGTTAACGTCGGGAGCCGGAATATCTTTGTGTTCACCGATTTCTTTATAGATGCTTCTTGCAAAACTTTTGGTTAACCTCTTTAGCTCACCCTTCGAAAGAGTTCCTGGATCAACTGTTACTCCGCCCTTTCCTCCGCCAAACGGAACGTCTATGACGGCGGTTTTCAAGCTCATCAAAGCTGCCAAAATTTTAACTTCGTCCGTTGAAACGTGCTGGTGAAATCGAAGACCGCCCTTGTATGGTCCGCGGGCATTATTGTGCTGAACTCTGATGCCTGAGAAAATCCGCGTCTTGCCATTATCCATTAAAACGGGGAACTTAACCCTGATGATCTTTTTGGGCTTTTTTATTTCATTGATCAAACTCTTTTTGAGTTTTAATCTTTTACCGGTTTTTTCGATGAGTTTCTCGATTTCTTGGTAATTCATTTTATCCCGCCTTGGTTAGTTATATTTCCAATATCTTTATAATAAAGTCGAAAATTATTTTTTCAAGTTATTTTACATATTATGCTAGGATTTTGGTACACCCCCACACCCAACGATGTATATCTAGAGATTACTTGAGTTTTGAGTACTTTAAATAGCTGAAGAGGTTTGTTTGATATTAGTTGGGTGTGGGGGTAAAATATAGTCAATGAGGGAAAAAGATATTACCCCAAGGGGAAAGGGTCTTGGAATAACTGTTTTTTTGGGATTGTTTTTAGTAACCGTTTTTTTACTTTTTAGACTCACCGATTTTGCTAGTGCCGCTTCCGATGTAACCTTAACGGGTTCGGCGTTTTCCGATACTGACGCTGAAGATACCTTTCAAGCCAGTCAATGGGTAATTCGAGACTCCGGAGGGACCGTTTACGACCAGGTTGCGGGGGCAGTTACATCTATTTCTGTTCCCGGAGCAACTTTTACTTCCGGAACAACTTACTACTGGAAAGTTCGTTACCAAGATCAGCACGATGTTTGGAGTTTGTACTCGGATGAAAACTCATTCGTTTATGGCGGAGGAACGCCAACTGTAACGCCTACGCCTTCTTCAACAACAACTGTAACTTCAACACCATCTTCAACTCCAACCCCTTCGGCAACATCTACGTTTTGTCAGCCTGGAGAATACGAGTGGTTTTGCGGCGAAGAATCTTGTTTTTGCGGCGATCCGCAACTAAGGAATGCGATTTATGTGCCATAGCCAAAGACAAAAAATTTATATGAATATATCAAATCTAATTATAAGGAAAAGAATAAATAGAATTGTCTCTTTGGGAGTGTTCTGTATTTTACTTTTTCTCGGTGCTGGAAAAGCCAAGGCGGTAAGCTATCCAGACTTTAGGTCGTTGGAAATTAAGGAATACAATACTATCAGTGATGATAATGGTGAACGAAGGATTGTACAATTTTACCCGAATGTTCTCAGCAATATTTCCTTGTCTCAACCAGTTGGTGTTGCTGGTTTTAACTATCCAGACCCTACGTATTGGGGATGGGTTAACTGTCCCAATACAAGTTTGGATTCTACTTCTTGCGGAACCAGTCCTGACCCAGGTTTGTATTATTCTCCTTCTTCTTACGCAAAGGTTGGATCTGAACATTCATACACTGGCTTTCTGGCCGGAAGGTACTCCGCAGGGACATACACAAATAAAATTTGCTTAAGCTGGGTTAAACAGGGATATTCAACTCCGCTAACAGAAGTAAATAGTACAATGATCGCTTGTAAGCTAGCTACATTCACAATTTGCCCAACTACACTTAAGCTTTCACTGGACGGCTCTTGTCCGACATCAACCGCAACGGTTGGACCTTCCGTTACTCCAACTCCTACTAACTCTCCATCACTCTCCGCACTCATCACCGGTGGTTCCGGCGGAGTTGTACCATACTACACTTGGTATAAAGGATACGCCACAAGTGCAAATAATACTGGTAATTATAATTATCATTTTTACTGCGACAGGTCTGATTCGGGCATAAATACGAATAATCCCACCCCGTTTGAAACTATGCTTAATCGCATTCAGTCTTATGTGACTATGGACAAAATATGCTCTTATACGAGTCCGGGCACTTATACGTCCAAGGTTATTATCAATCAAGGCAATCTCACTGTTGAAAACAGGATGAATATAACCGTTACCGAGCCTCCTACGGTGATAACGCCGAACCTTACTCTTAATCCAAATCCCTCCGATACTTCGAGGCAAGTCACTCTCTCGGCGACTGGCAGTACAAACAATATTACAAATTCAATAAATTATTCTTTCTGGTGGAATTGCGCTTCCAATGCGACAAGTTATGCTCAAACTGTACAAGAATGCGGTGATCCAGCAGATCAAACAAAAGGTGCAAAATTTGATAATCTACCTGCGTCAACAGTTACAAAATCAATTCAACATCTTTACGATAAAGAGGGTACTTATAACCCGAAAGTCGTTATTGAACAGGGCAACGCCAGCGCCTCAAAGAGCGCTTCATTGCAGGTTAATAAATATGTGGCGCCTGTTACTCTAACTCCAGCACCCTCACCTGACTCTGATCTAGTTGGTGGTTTGAGAGGTTGTTACTACAACGGTAAATCCTTCGATACATATATTGGAACGAGATCAGAGAATATCAACTTCCTATGGGGTATCGGGCGACCGCTTACCAATGTTGGCGACATTGATAATTTCTCAGCTAGATGGGAAGGAGTGGTAGTACCCAAATATTCAGAGAACTATACCTTCAAGATCGATTACAATGATGCTGCCCGACTGTGGATTGATGGCAGGGAATATGTTAACGATTGGGCTGATCACGCATCCTCGCAGAGTAAGGAAGCCCAGATAACACTTCAGGCAGGCGTTCCAGTCTCAATAAAGTTAGAATACTATGAAGCAACTGACATTGCGGATATTCACCTCTACTGGAAGAGCCAGAGCCAACCTGTAGAAATCGTGCCTCTAAGCAACTTAAAGCATGATAAGAATCTTCAATGTGCACCAAGCTTAGATACTACGGCATCCCTTCCCGATCCCAACCTCGTCGATGGCCTACAGGGTTGTTACTACAATGGTAAATCCTTCGATACATATCTCAAAACTAGATCAGAGAACATTCAGTTCAACTGGGGTATCGGAACTCCATTCAATACAGTGATTGATAAAGATAATTTCTCAGCTAGATGGGAAGGAGTGGTAGTTCCCAAATACACGGAAACATATTTCTTCAAGGTTGATTACAATGACGCTGCCAGATTGTGGATTGATGGCAGACAATATGTCAACGATTGGGCGGATCATGCAACCCAGCAGAGTAAGGAAGCCCAGATAACACTTCAAGCAGATGTTCCCGTCCCGATCAAGGTAGAATATTACGAGGGAACAGATATTGCCGACATTCATCTCTACTGGAAGAGTCAGAGCCAACCTGTAGAAGCTGTTCCTGTAAGTAGCTTAAAACATGATAAGAATCTTCAATGCGCGCCAGGATTAGATACGCCAACGCCTTCACCCTCCCCACCACCTACAACCACTCTTGGTTTGGATTTGAATGTATCGCCAGCGCAGTCATCGCCGGGGGAATCAGTAGAGTTAAATGCCATATCTTCTACTAATAAACCTAGTGGCAGTTATTTCTATTATTTTTGGTGGAATTGTGACAAGCCGGTAGTCGATGATTATAATACAATGAAATATGCCTGCGGAGATCCATCCAACCCATTTATTGGAAGTGTCGTTTTAGACCAGCCTGCCTCGGCAATAAGTTTCAAGGCAAGCCACATCTATTCAACCGTCGGGACTTTTTATCCTAAGGCCTTAGTTATTCATGCTGGCATAACTAAAGCAGCCAGCGCGACCATGGAGGTAGTAAAGCCTACCCTGACGGCTGGACTCATCATTAATCCAACAACAGCCGAAGGGGCGGCAAAACCAGCCACCTTGACTGCCTCGGCAGGGGGAACAGCCACGGGATCTGTTAACTATACTTTTTGGTGGAATTGTAATGTAGCTGGAACCAATATTGCAGATCTGACTAATTCATGCGGTAGTCCCTATGACAGTTCAAAAGGTGCTAAGTATACTGAAAATTCAAATCAAAAAATCGTCACTCATGACTATATTCAGGCGGGCACATTTTATCCTAAGGTGGTTGTAGAAAGGGGATCGGCCGATCCCCAGGAAGCAAGGTCGCGAATAGCTATAAACGAAGTTCCGATTCCGACTCTCAATGTTTCGCTCGGGGCGGTTAGAACCTCCCCGGACAATACTTTACCTGCAAAAGTTGATATTTTAGCGAATATTTCCGGAAGTGCTGCTGGTCAGACAGTTTACAAAATTTGGTGGGATTGTCAGCCGAATACTCAAGATTACTCAAAGCTGGAATCGATTTGCGGCAATCCAACTGATGCAACAAAGGGAACTGTACTAACTGCTACAGAAAACGAGATTACGGCAAATACATCAACGAGTTACGCGCTTGCAGGACTTAGGCATCCGTTTGTGCTAGCCGAAAGACAGGAGATTCAAGCTGTTGCAAATACTGAAATAGATATTCCCGAAGTTATAATTCCAGACACTCTTACGGCAGATTTGACGCTGACTCCTTCGTCGATCAACAAAGGCGATTCAACAACGCTGCGCGCTACGACGCAGTCAAATAACACAAAAGATTCATATAATTACTATTTCTGGTGGAATTGTCCGGATACTGATTCACTGGTTTTAAATGATCTAATTGCTACCTGCGGTGATCCGGCAGATCCCGATATAGGTAAAAAATTTCTTAATCTACCGAGCAGTTCAACAAGCAAAGAGATATCGCGGCAGTATGGGCAATCTGATGTAAGCGACTACACCATATCTGAAGTAGGCGGCCAGGCCATTCCACGGGTTTTTGTAGAACATGGCACGGTTAGTGCAAACTCTTCAAAAGAGTTAGCTATAACGGACAGCGCATCATCACCGACCCCAGTTCCAAGCCCCTCTCCATCGCCAACCGCTACTCCAAGCCCTTCCGTAACGCCCATACCCAGTCCCTCTCCAACTCCTGGCCCGTCGGCTACTCCGCGACCCACCCAAACGCCAATTATAGGCCAGGGAATTGAGGTAGATTTTTATTACTCACGTACCTTTATCGGTGGAGGTGGTATAACTACCCTCGCTGGCTATCAGGACTTGATATCGGGTAAGTTAACCGACTTTAGGGGAAATACAGATTCTCCGGTTTTTGACATTTATCTTTCTACGGATGGAGGATCGGTTTACAAAAGAATAGAGCATGATTTTGATCCGCTTCCAGGAGCGGTTATTGAAAGTTTACCTTCTCCTGTCAAGGAGGTAGCAAGGTCAAGATCGACAGATGAATTAGTATTTTTGAAGGGAACTCATTGTGTGGCTATTCCCGACGAAATAGCTGAGGATCTCCCGGGGGCAAAGATTTTGGTTTATGTTGCTGACAATAGGCATTATGTGTCAACGCCAAATACACCCGGAGTACTATATATTTATACTGGCGGACAAGATCTTGGCGATAGCTTTGTGTTTGATTCAAACGCAAATTATTCCAGCTACGCCGGACCTAATGATTCTGGTGATGTAATGGACTTTACTGATGCTGATAAATTAAGGGCTTGCGGAGATGACGACGATGATGGCGATGACGATGACATTTCTCCGACTCCTTTGCCAACACCAACCATCAATCCTCCCGGTGGGTATAGGCCTCCTACCACTGTCAAAACTCTGCTACCGTTTTTTGTCCTGGGTACTCTTCTCGCAACTATCCTTGGTTATCTGCTGACCATATTATCTGCTCTTCCTTGGCTTTCCCGTATCTTGAGTGGATTGTTTAATCTTTTTTCAGCACCTATTTGGTCGGCTTCGGGATTACCTGCGTCTTTAGGTGGAATTATTCCGGCTGTCGGGTGGCCAGGGGGGAGACATGCCTGGGGAGTGATTTATGACAGTTCAAACAAGCATCCAATCGAAAAAGCATTGGTGAGAGTTTTCTCGGAACCTGGCGGCAAACTTAGAGCATCTGTTAGGACTAATGCTGCTGGTCAATTTGGCTTTATAATGCCTGCAGGCACATATTCTTTAACGATCTCCCAAACTGGTTATGATTTCCCGACACGGCTCATTGTGGGTCAGACAGACGGCCGCTATGCCAACCTGTATAAAGGTGGAAACTTTAAGGTAGATGGAGATGGAATTGAAAAAGCTCAGATAAATTTCAATGTACCAGTTGATAGAGTTGAGGTTAGTACATTCGATCTTGTGGAGCTTAGAGTTATTTCAAATATTTCAAGATTTTTCCAGATTATCAGGTTTCCGCTCATGATCCTGGGTACGCTCTCGACGGCTTATTTGTTATTCACTGAACATAAAATATTACATTATATTCTAGCGGCACTTTACGTGCTAATGTGGGCTTGGGAGATTAGCAATATGCTCAAAAAGCGTGCTTACGGCCTTGTGCGGGATCAGCACGGTAAGCCGGTGCCGTTAGTGATGATCAGAGTGCTTGATAAATATAATCGATTGAAGACCACGGTCGTGAGCGGTGAGGATGGCAAATTCCAAGCTAATCTTGATCCTGGAGAATACCGCCTTGATATTTCTCGTCCGGGGTATAAAAGTGTTCGCACCGAACTGGTTAAAATCACTTCTATTGCCGATATTGGACGATTAGATCTAAGTTTGACGAAGCTGTAGAACTAACTAATATACGAATTTACCCAATATACTAATAATTCGTACATTCGTACTTTAGATAGATTAGTAAATTAGTAGTTTTTGTACTTGACCCCAGTATCAAAAATTCGAATTCTACACATAGAACTATCCGTTCTCGTTCCGATTCGTATTTTGATACGGGGTCTGCGAGTCGAGTACGACTCTTGACATAATGTAAAGGATACTTTACAATTTGGGTATGGTTAGGAAAGAAATTGCTAGTTATTTGCGAAAATATCGCGAAAAAACAAATACAACCCAAGGTGATCTAGCGGACTTATTGGGTATATCAAGACAATCAGTTATCTCTCTTGAGAGCGGACGATGTATTCCGTCGGTTGCTTTGGCTCTTAGGGTATCAAGATTATTCGAAATGCCAGTCGAATTCATTTTTAGATCAGAAGAAAGTGACGATAACGAAGAAAGTGAAAAGAATACTAATTCGCCTGATGGCGAGGGAAACGGAGGAGTTATGAATAAGGATTTGATGCCGTGGTCTCCGCTTCGCGAAATTATGTCGATGCGCGAAACGATGGACAAGTTCTTCGATGAGTCAAATGTTCGAGCAGCGGGGGTGTTTCATCCTTCGGTCTCAATCAGAGAAACAGAAAAAAATTTAATAGTTGAGGCTGACTTACCAGGGGTTCTAGAAGATGACGTTGAAGTTGAAATAGAAAACGACAAGCTTGTTATAAAAGGTGAACGAAAACACAAAGTCGAAACCAAGCGAGAAGACTATTATCATATGGAAAGTTCGTTCGGTTCATTTTCCAGAATGGTCTCGTTGCCTGGCTACGTTGACTCCTCAAAGGCTGAGGCTGAATTTACAGATGGAGTTTTGGAAGTCAAGGTTCCCAAGATCCAGGAGAAGAAATCGAAAAAATTAACAATCAAAAAGTCAGAAAAAAAATCTGAAAAGCTAAAAAAATAACTTAGCCGTAAAAGTACACAGTTTGCACTTCCTTGTCATTCTCGCCTGTCCCTCGGAGCCTTGGCGAAGTGGGGAGTCGGAAGCCCTGTAAGGCGCTCCGACACCTGCCTACCGGCAGGCAGGTCGGGAATCTATACAATAACTCTGGATCCCCGATCTCGAATTCCATTCGAGTCGAGGATGACATTGTAACAAGTGCAAAATGCGTGAAAAGTAGAAAAGGACCCCTGGTGGGTCTTTTTCTATATCCGTTAGATATATAACAAGTTATATATTATCGATGAACATAAACGGGAGTTCCTATCTCTGCCCAGCTGTATACTTCTAAAGACGAGCCGCGCCCCAATCTAATACAACCGTGGGAAACAGGTGTGCCAAGATGTGCCTCTCCTTCTTTTGTTCCATCTGCCCACTCTGGAAGTTCATGGATGCCATATTCGCTTCCTATAAAGGACATCCAGTATGGCATATAGAGATCATAATCTTGAGAGTAGGCGCGATCGTTTTTGTTGTTGATTGAAAATTCGCCCTCCGGAGTTGGCATTGACCACTTTCCGGTTGAAACTTTATAGGAGCCGAGTAAGCGATCACCCTCAATGGTGTAGAGCATCTGGTCGGATAAATTGACCTCGATGTATTTTCCAGGGTATTTTCCGAGATTATAACCGGGAGAGATGTACTCTTCCTCTATCGGCGAAGTGGTAATTTCAAGAGCTACAGTTTGCGTATTTTCTTCTATCGCTTGCTTTAGATTATTGAGACTGGCTGTTATATCGAGTATTCGCCCTTCTGTACCTTCATCCAAAACAGCATTATCAACAGTCGAGATTTTTTTGTGTCTTCCGCTTATATTAAAATATCGAGAAACAGAGTTGAGATAATTTTCCATGGCCTGATCGGAAAGCATAAATTTTTGATTTAGAATTGTCCTCTCTAAATCTACGAAACTGGCCAAGTCCTCCTGGGAAAGCCGCAGGGTTTTGTAATCAGAGGAAAGATATATCCTTCTGTTAATCAGATCATCGATGCTTTGCTTGTATGGATCTAAGTCGCTTTTGTAGAATTTGCTTTTCGTATCAACTCTTGTGAGTATGACTTTAGACTTTATTCTAGAATTAATTTCAGTTTTTAAGTTTGCCAGAAAGCCACTTGCGTCGATCTTATTTCCCGGCTCTTCGTCGGTAATTACTAACTGGCCGTTTTCAATTTTAAGAGTTGGATCAACCGGATCTTTTTTTGAATTATCAAACATCTCCATGAGTTTGTTTTCTGTTTCATTTGATTTCTGAACCTCAACCGTAGCTTCGGTTTTACCAGTAAAGATATTCTTAAAATAAGATAGGGTGGGAATTGAAACAAAGAGGGATTTTTTGCCGAAATTAAAAATTGCATCAGCAGTCTTACTGGATTGAATAGAGATTCCTAAGTCCCCAAGCTTGGCTTCTTCATCCTTGCCGTCTAAGCTAATCTTGATTTTTTCTTCCTGCAATATCTTGTCAGACTCTAAAACTGCCTTTGTTATCTCGGGAAAGGTTTTTAATCCCATATCTACCCCGCGATATTTAACGAAGGGGAGAGTATGGGATTGAGCCGCATAAGTAGTGAGTCCGTAGGCCAAAATGATGAATGTAACAGGTACGGCAATAGCAAAAAAAAGCCACTTCCTTTTCTTGGTGCTACTTGTGATTATTGGCTTTTTTGGCTGCTTTGAAATTGGTCCTTCTTGCTCTATCTCTGCCTTCATTACTATAATGATAATGACTTTCAGCTTGAAAAACAAGGGGTTTAAGATATAATCTTAAGTGATTTCGGCCTGTAGCTCATTGGTAGAGCGACGCTCTTATAAGGCGTATGTAGATGGTTCGATTCCATCCAGGCCGACCACCCTTCGCCAAGGCTACGGTTGGCAAGCCAAATTATGAAATAAGCTCGTTTTTGGGTTATTTTTTTATAAAAATGAACACGGCCACCTGCAAGCAGGTGGCCGTGGAGTTTTCACGATCGACCTGACGTATCAGGTCGATGTGACCTACTTGGAGGAAGCTGGATTCCTTTATTCCTTTCGGCAGCGACATTCTGCAGGTCCGTGTACACCCCGATATTATGCCTCTTTGGGCGGGGAGGTGTACCGAAGAGGTACCTTACCAGCCAGCATGAAAATGATACCAAAAAACCCTCCGATTGTCAATAGTTTTGTCGCTTTAAACTCACGGTCGTGACCCTTGTTCGCGTTATACAAACGAAGCTACAATTTTAGAAAGTGCTAGTATAATCCTCGAAGCCTTGACCCCGCCAGAACTGTTTTCTGCAAAACATAAGAAACTGGCATTCGCCAGAGATCCTTCGACTCGCCGCACTCGCTCAGGATGACAAGGTCATTTGCAAAAGCACTGTCGGCAGGGGTCTGCGGGATGAGTACATCCCTTGACAAACGCAAAATAATGTTATATAATAGTTACAGTAACATTACGAACGTCAAGTAGGAGGGGAAATGAACAAAACAGCCAAGGTTGCACTTATCGCCGCGTTTTCAGTCTATGTTGTTCTTGCGTCAACTTTAATAGTTTATAAATATAGGATTAGTCCTACGAACCAGACAGTTCTTTCGGCTGATTCTAATTATTCTCTTGACTTAGTTAATGATGAAAGAAAGCTCTCTGGTTTAAAACCTCTTGATTGGAACAATGATCTTGAAAAAGCTGCTCTTGGTAAAGCTGTAGATATTTTTAATAAAGATTATTTTGCTCATACCGCACCTGATGGAACTAAGGCTTGGAACTTTATTTTAACTGAAGGTTACTCTTATAAATATGCCGGTGAAAACTTAGCGGTTGATTTTGACAATATCAATGATGCTTTTGAAGGTTGGAAAAATAGCCCATCCCATTTAAAGAATATTGTGTCTGATAAATATGAAGATTATGCCTTGGTACAGAAGGAAGGAGTACTCGATGGAAAAAACACTATAGTTTTTGTCCAATTGTTTGCTTCAAAATAAAAATAAGGAGGGGAAATGAAGCGGAGAATTAGTTATAAGTTTTCAAAAAGAATACGGGATCCTGATTGAGGATCCCGTATTCTTTTTGGGTATGCAAAAAGTTCATTGATGCGTTGGGTTTTTTTACTACACACTAAAGTGTGGTCTCCGGCTTTTGGAACTTCTCGACTCGTTTACTCGCTCGAAGATGAATATAGAATATTGTTCGAGCCCTGCCTGCCGGCAGGCAGGTGGTCGAGAACTATCCTTGGAGCCCAAGCTTTCTTGCCCTGCCGTAGCTCGAAGAGCGAAGGAGGGATCTTTTTTAAACACACTAAAGTGTAATCTCCTTCCCTCTGGAGCACAGGTTTTAACCTGTTTTACGATAGCACGATAAATCGTGGTCTCCGGTATCTGGAGTCCAAGCTTCAGCTTGTTTTAAACACACTAAAGTGTGGCCTACGGTACTGGGAGTCCAAGCTTTCTTGCCCTGCCGTAGCTCGAAGAGCGAAGGAGGGAGCTTGTTTTAACACGATAAATCCCTGCGTGCCGGCAGGCAGGGTGGGCTCCGAAACAGCCCGGAAACTCAAGCTTTAGCTTGTGAAGCAAGTAAAATAAGTAAATAAAATTGGGCTTGACAAAAAAAACCTCTTTGTTACATTAAGCGCGAAGCTATGGCATCGGCTATGGCCCCACAGATGGATTCTATTGGGGCCATTTTTTTTCAAAATATATGCGGTTTTTGGGGATTCGCGAGAGCTTTTGCAGGGCGGAACTGCAAAATTCCTAAGCGCGAATCTGCATTCAACAAAAACCTAATCACTAATCATAATATGAACAAACATAAAATTATATCAACTCTCGCACTGCTAGCTTTTTTGCTGTTTCCTTATTTTGCAAAGGCGCAGAGCTTGACTTCAGCACAAGTCGAGATATTACCCCAAGACGGAATTATTCAAGATGGATATCTCAATCAAACTAATACAGGCTTTAGGGTAAATGTGGAGTTTGAGAACGGTTCGATAGTGGATTCGGTTGGCTTGTATGTGGGCTCAGGTTTGTGTCCAATCGCTATCGATAGCAGGATTTGGGATAACGGGTTGGACTACACGCTATCAAGTAAAACATCGTCGCTTGCCGAGCTAAAAACCCTCCTAAATACTTGCTCTGGTTATGAGGAGGGTGACCATCTTATATCTGTCAAAAGCTTTGATGGGGTAATTTACGAAGAATTATTTACTACTACTTTGACTTCCGATTTTATCTTGCCAGGTGGTGTTTTTGCTTCGACAAATGCTGCTAACCTTAAGGTGGGGGATTTCTTAAAACTAAAATTTACCCCTTTAGATGCCAGTGTTTCCTCTGTAAAAAGCAAGTTTAACGATCGTGAATTAACTTGGATCAAAAACGGGTCGTTTTTTGAATCAAGCTTAATAATCCAAGAGGGTGATGGGGAGATCAATACCAAAATTACACTTGAGGATGTCGAATTAGATGACGTAGCTGGCAATCAAGTCTTGATAAATTTATATGACATTCCTATCGGTTTTTTGATCGATGGGATTTCTCCGCGTTTACAGATCATTTCTCCTAAAGCTAAGGTTTATGGCTCTGACGCGATCAGCATAAAGTATCAAGCATCGGGATTTGACTCGATAAAAGTTTATCTCGATGGAAAGTTAACAAACAAGCTTACTTTGTCGGATCTTAAAAACGGTACACATAATCTAAAGATAGTAGCAACTGATTCTGCGGGAAATAAGACAATCAAAGAGTGCAAATTTAGTGTTGATTTGATTGCGCCCGAGGTGGAAATTGGTGATATACCGGAAACTCTTTATGTCGGAGATACTCTAACGCTTTCAGGCAAAACCGAGCCCGAAGCCGAATTAACGCTCAAATTTGACGAAAATCAAGTTCATTCAACCGCTGACGGGGACGGTAATTTTTCATTTGTTATCGACGATCTTACGGCCGGGAATTATGATTTCTATCTCACAGTTAAGGACTTGTTTGGCAATACGAGAGAGTATCTGCTCGGTAGTATTTCGGTTTGCGAGCCCCCAAAACCAGTTAAAATCGCGCAAGCTTACATTGAAACCGACTACGGAGTAAGCGGAAGGGTATCTAACAATATCGGCTTCAGCGATAAAGAAGAGCTTGCCAGCGCCGGCAGAATTTCTTCATCTTCGGATGAGCGGACCAGCTCTAACTACATTCCATGGCTTATTTTAATCGGTTTTATAATACTTTCTTTTTCAATCGCTTCGGCGGGATATTATGGATTTGCCTACCTTAATCTTTCAAAACAAAAAAAAGAAGTTGAAGAATTTGATCTATCTAAAATAGAAAAAGAGATAACTGAAAATTCCGCTACCAAAAACGTTTCTCACATCATTGAGGAAAGCAAATCTCCTAGCGACTCTGACGATGACGACCAAGGTCACGATCAGCAACTCCGCTGGTAATGATGTTTATTTCATTGCTATAATCTAAGCAATGACAACTACCGTAGAAGACAGAACAATTCAAAAGAGATATTTTCTAGCCCCGATAGTAGTTTTGCTGGTAGTTCTTTATTTGGGTTTTTTGCTCTATCAGGCGATTTTCATAAATTATCAAACTAACAAAAAAATTGCCACGTTAAACAAAACGCTCGAACAAACCAAGCAGGAGCAGCAGGAGCTAGAGGTTTTGATTGCTTATTATAAGACTACGGCCTTTCAGGAACTTGAGGCCAGAAAAAAATTGGGACTCAAAATGCCTGGGGAAAAAGTGATCAACGTAGACGTTCCTGAAGAAAAGAAATCCGTAGAAGAACAGAAACCGGTTCAAAAAAGCGGACCGGAAAAATCCAACCCCCAGCTTTGGTTTGAGTATTTGTTCTATCAGGATTTATAAAAAACTGTTGCAAGCCAGCTAAATGTTCGGTTAATCGTTCATTAGTATTTCCGAAGTATTGTCATTGCGAGGTAGTCCGAAGCAATCTAGATTGCCGCGTCCAGTAGGACTCGCAATGACACACAGATTGCCGCATCGCTTGAATAGGTTTGTGCTTAGGAATTTTGCGATTCCACCTCGCAAAAGCTCTCGCAAACCACGCAATGACAGAAAATAAGCCAGAAACAAGATGAAGCGGAATAAGGCATGAAGCGGACATTAAGCCGAACGACGACAAAAAACTTGACAAACAATTCTGAATACTGTTCAGTGCAAACATAGTAAAAATAAGTGTGGAGGAACTATGATCAAGTTATTTAAGCGATGGATAGCACTTTGCCTTTCAGCGATATTGATGTCTTCATTGCCGCTCTTTAGCGGTTTTTTGGTGCCAAGAGTTTTGGCGGCAGTACCGATTGTTACGACTACTAACATTACAGTAACTAGTACTGGCACAGGAACCGGCGATACTTTTAAGATCGGTGATATGGTCACTGGCCAGTTTGATGACACTAGTAATGATTCCGCAGATCAGGCCACGTCAGTTACTATCGACTTTTCGCAGTTTGGCGGAGGTATTTTATCAGCGAGTGAAATAGTGCCTGGTAATCATATCTGGCAGGCCAGTTATACAATCGTTGCCGGCGCGGTCGATTCTTTAACAGCTGATATAACTGTTACAGCCATAAACCCTTTTGGATCACCACTTGCAGAAGATGATGAAGATCATTTTGTGGATAATATTGCACCACCATCTTCTGGATCTGGTGTGATAGCTGTTGTAAATAATAATGCAGTTGACAACTCTACAGTGGGGATTGATGACAAGGTTTCTTTCGCTGTTGGAACTCTTGATGTTTCAGACGGAGAAACTTGGACAGTTAATTTAGCTTCACCTTTTAATCTGACAGGGGAATCAGCGTTAGCGACCGGAAATACTAGTTTACCAGCTACTGAAAATAATTTGACTGGTGGCAAAAGATTCCCGGTAACCGGCACTGACAATGTGGGTAACACAACGATCATTACAAATGGAACAAACTCGAGATCGGTTGATACTTTACGCCCATTTATTACTAGCGCTGCGACCGAAACAACAAATTCAATTTTAGTTGATTTTAACGAAACGATCAATTCTGGTTCCGTATCAATCGGTGATTTTGCGATTTCAAACCCAGTTCGCCCGGTAGTTACAGCGTCAAGAATCGCAAATACTCGGGTGAGATTACAAACAACTTCAGCTTTCTTACCAAGCGCTACGCCTACTATCACTATAGTTGACGATGGAGGCACTGGGATATATGACGCAAATGGTAATGAAGTAAATATTGGCAGCTCGATCGTGGCATCTGATGGCGTTAAGCCACAGGTTGGTCCGGATGTAGAAGACCTAACCTTCACAGAAGGCAAGAATGATCGAGGCGAGAGTCTTGCAGTTACTTTTTCGGAAGCAATCCCAACCGTTGGGTCCACCGGAGATTACACCGTTATTTACGATCTTGACGGTGATTTCTCAAATACTGCAGATCAGAGAAATGTGGCCGTTAATTCTGTGTCAAACCCAGATAATAATCAAATAGTCGATCTTGCAATTGCCGATCAGTCGGGTGAGTTGGACTATAACGGAAGATTTCAAGTTACTGTAAATACAAGTAATGTTCAAGATGCTGGTGGCAATGGGGTTGACACTTACGCCAATGTTGCGCAAAGCGATACAGTGGCTATATTTGACAGCTATACTCCGTCTTTACTGATAGCTGGACTCGATCCAAGCAGTGGGCTCTATGGAGTAGTTTCCACAATAACCGTTTATACAACAACGGATGATGGGTCAAGCGATCAAAATCTTGTGACTTTATCAGGTGTTATAAACGGCAATCCTCTGAGTTTCACTTATGACGCTGGTGACAATCGATATGAAGCCAGTTATGTGGTTGCCGAAGGTGATTCTGATGCAACTGGTCTAGAAGCACTTAGTATTCAATTAAAAGACATTGCTGGCAATTCATCCAATATTATTAGTACTTCAGGCAACAGCTTGAGTGTTGATGCTAATACTCCCCCGACTCCAAATGTTTCTGATCCTGTTTCAGCAGAGATTATCGATGCAGATAGTAGGGCAATAAGCGGAACGGCAGAATCTGATTCCGTGGTGACGATTTACACTGATCCCAATAACGATGGCGACAAGTCAGACGGTTCGGTGGTTGGTAGCGGCATATCAGGTGGTGCCTTCGCGATTTCAGTTCCACTAGTTCAAAACGCTGATAACAATTTCCTTGCCACTTCAACAGATGTCGCAGGGAATGAAAGCACACCAAGTGATGTCGCAACAATTACAGAGGATTCAATCGCTCCAGTTGTCAATGTGAACTTTCCCGATGGTGGAGAGCTTTTCGCTGCTGGGGATAGCGTTGATATAACCTGGACATTTGCAACGGATGCTCATCTGAGCGCAGCGCCAATTAGCATCTACTACTCGGATGACAATGGCGGATCGTATAATTTAATTGCTTCAAACGAAGCCAATGACGGAACTTATTCCTGGACGGCTCCCGATATTAACAGTGGTCAAGTATTAATAAAAATTACTGCACTGGATGAGGCGGGGAATGTTGGTGAAGATGTTTCCGACGCGGTTTTCGCGATTGATAACTCGTTACCAACTTCACAGGTTGATGTTTTCTTGCAAGGCCAAGCATATGGGCCAAACACCTGGGATATTGCGCCGACAAATGGCAAGATCAGCGGAACAGCGGCTGATAGTCCAGCTGGCGTCGCTAGTGTTTCGGTAACGATTGTCGATCCAAATGGTCTTTACTGGAATGGTGCTGGTTGGGCTGGGGCAAGCGCCAGTGTTGCTGCAACTGGGACCACCGACTGGTCATATGCTCTTGATAAGTCCAATCTCGTCGCGAACAATGGTGTCTATGCGATTTATTCGCAGGCAACGGATTTCTTGGGTAATGTTGAATCGACTGGCACAGGAAGCTTTGTCTGGGATAACCAGGACCCAACTGCTTCGATTATCAACCCAAATATAAATACGAAATGGCGACAAGGAAACAGAAATATTACTTGGTCTGCTTCAGACAGTCATTTCTCTACTCGGCCGATTGGGCTTGAGTATGAAATAGACGGTGGTGGCTGGAATCCAATAGTTGCGGCAACCGAAAATGATGGCTCTTATACTTGGAGTGTTCCAACTGGAACGAACACTAACGCAGCGCAGGTTCGACTAACCGCAACGGATAGTGCTGGAAATGCAACTGTAACTACGAGCCCTCTCTTTACGATTGATTCGACGCAACCAGATGTTTCAGTCATGGCTCCGGCAAGTAGCTTGGCTAAGGGCTCAGTCACTTTGAGTGCTTCAGCAGATGATCCGATTCCACCGACCACACCGGCAGGAATGAACTATGTTCGTTTTTCCTATCGTCTAGTTGGTGGTTCCTGGACTAATTTGCCGCAAATTTATTCGGCTCCTTATAATTATGATTGGGACACAACGAGTGTGGCTGACGGTTCTTACGAAATTAGAGCGACCGCTGCTGATTTAGCTGGCAACAGTCGCACAACCATGGCTCCTTATACCGTAATCACCGTTGACAATACTGCTCCATCTGTCGTCCTTTCTGATGATCATGCCGACAGTATAGTTCGTGATGCTGACACAGTGAATATCACCGCAACCTTTACGGAAGCTGACCAAATTGACGAGGGAACTGCCCCAACGATCACCATTGGTGATGCTGTCACAGCCGTTGCCATGACTAAATCCTCCAATCTTGTCTGGACTTATCAGTGGGATGTTCCTGCTGGTCATAACCATGATGAGGCGGTTTCTATTTCTGCCACTGATCGAGTTGGAAACCCAAATGAAGCCACCACCGGAAAAACGTCCTATACGGTTGATAATACCGCTCCGGTAATCACAATCGATCCTTATTCGACTACGTGGACGAATCAGGATATTACTGTTACTGCTTCAACCGACGAAGGAACACTAAACACGACATCACACACCTTCACGACTAATGGATCCTTCGACTTTGTTGCAACAGACGCTGCGGGTAATGTCAAAACCGAAACTGTCACGATCAACAACATCGATAAGACTGCCCCAACTGGGTCGATCACAAGCCCGGCTAGCAGCGCGTTGGTTAGGGGTTCAATTACTATAGACGCGAATGCATTAGATGGCATCGGTAGTGGGGTTTCAAAAGTTGCATTTTATCACAACCCTCCTGTTCCAACCTATATTGGCGAGGATGCGACCGCTCCTTATTCAATAACTTGGGACACGACTGGAGTGGCTGATGGGTCACACACGATCTATGTTAAAGTTTTTGATAATGCTGGCAATGATTCTGGATTCTCAATAAATATCCCGATTACCGTTGATAATACTGCTCCAGTAATTAGCGTTCTTGGAGACAATCCATTCAGCCTTGAAGTTGGTTCTTCTTATAGTGATCCTGGAGTAACAGCTTCAGATGTTCATGACGGAGACCTGACGAGTAGTATTTTAACTGGGGGCTCTGTCAATACTGGCGTTCTAGGTCCCAATACTATTACTTATGATGTATCGGATCTAGCGGGCAACGCAGCGACTCAGGCTGTTCGAACCGTCAACGTGGTTGATACTGAAAAACCAAGCAAGCCAGTCGCAAATCCTAACGGTGGCGACTATGCATCCTCGCAGTCTGTCCAGTTATCGAGCACAGATAATTATTCATCGGAAGCAAATATAGAGATCTATTACACCACTAATAATACCGATCCAGACAATACGGCAACGCGTTATAACTCACCAATCACGGTAGTTGCTGATACTATCATAAAGGCAGTCGCATATGATGAAGCTGGGAATAAGAGTGAGATTCTAACTGCTGTTTACGGTATTGCTCCGGTTATCACAGAGGAAACATCGTCTGAGGTATCTGCAACTTCAGTTACAATCACTTGGACAACTGATCAGCCGGCTACTTCACGCGTTGTTTACGACACCACTTCGCACCCAAGTACTGTCGGATATGTGGATGGCTCCAATTATGGCTATGCTTTCTCATCGGTTGAGGATATGGATAAGGTCACAAGCCATTCAGTAACAATCATTGGCTTATCAGCTGGAACCACTTATTACTTCCGCACTATTTCTACCGGTTCACCCGAGACGGTAAGTGCTGAAAATACATTCACAACTTCTTCCGAACCGGAACAGGTTACTGATAATAATGTTTCTGAGTCAGCCGTTACCGGGGCAAAACTTACCATTAAGACAGTTCAAGCACCCATAACCGTTGCTCCAGCCCCGAGCCCGAAAGTTTCTCCAACCGTGTCTGCGACTTCCGAGCCTGAAGTAAAGGGAGAAGAAACCGAGCAGAGCAAAACAACTCCTTGGTGGTACTGGTTAGTTTTAGCTATCCTGGTAGTTATTGCGGGGACTGGCGGATATTACTATTCTAAGAAGAGCAAAGCGTAAGTAGGAACTTGGTAAAGAAGAAAAGCGAGCCCGGCTGGGCTCGCTTTTCGTTTCTTGAAGGACTGGAGGATATCATAATCGCTTGAGAATAAGATAACCTCGAAAAACAAGAACTCTTTTTACTTGATTTGATCTGTAATCTCATTACATGTTTCTTTAATTATACGACTTATGCATTTGCTGTCATTGTGAGCCCTTGATGGGGCGTGGCAATCTAGATCGCTTCGTCTCCCGCCGATAAGTGTCGGGATTCTCGCAATGACACTTCAAGGTGTTCTGCGTAAGTCGTGTAATTATATAAATCTTCGCGATCGCGGAAATTTGTATAATATTGATGAATTATAGACAATATGGAATCTGTTGGTGGTTTGCAAAGAAATAGGCGTAAGGGTAAAATCTAGATAAGGATATTTTAGCCGAAATTTTTTATAGTTTTGGCTGATTCGCAAGGATAAGGAGGGGATTGTACGAAGACGAACAAAACAGGGTTATTTCGTCCGTTAAGGAGAGTGTAGAAGAGGCCGGTCAAAAATCCGAGTTCTCAGCTTATTTCTTTATTATCGGAGTCAGCCTCGCTATATTCGCGGGACTTGTTTTGGGTATGGCTAATCTGAAAAGCAAACAAAATGAACTCGAGACCTATAAGCAAAAAATTCAAAATGATGTCAACGTGCCGCTTAGCAAGTATAGTGGTTCTTCTTCGCAGGTAAAATACCTGTCAAGTCAGATCTCTTTTCTAAAAATCGCCCTTTCGAAGAAAATTGATTTTGCCTCTCTTCTTAATGAGCTGGTAAAAAATCAATACCAAAGAGCAAAGTGGACCAATTTTTCACTTTCATCGAGCGAGGTTACGATCGAAATGAAAGCGGATAATTTTGACGAGATGAATCAATCTATCAAGGCGCTTGGTTTAGCCAAAGGCGTCAAGCAAGCGCAGTTGTCGGAGGTTAGCGTTAATCCCGATGACGGTTCGGTTAGTTACACTGCCAAACTTCAAGTGGATTACAATTTATATAAACTTACGAGCAATGCCAATGCAAACAGGTGATCAGGGTAAATTCACGATAATTTTTGCAACATTCATTTTATTCGTTGCTCTGTTTGTCTTGATTTTGTTTTTAATTCCAAAAATAAATAATATTAAAGATCTTTCAAATCAGGTTGCTCAAAAGAGAGCAGAGTACGAGATGGGGTTGATCAGAGTAGCCGAGGCGCAGAAAGCGTCAGATGTTATCAAGCAGGCCAAAGCTGAGAGTGATCTTTTGTCAGTTGCCCTGCCTGATGCGCCACGAGCCGAGGATGCGATTGTTTCTCTATCAAAGGCCGCTTCAGATGCAGGACTTCAGATCACTTCAGCGGAGGTAATTAACGCCCAAGAGGGAGTCTTGGCGGTTTCTCTTTCAACTCGCGGCACTTTTGAAAATACGGTCAGTTTTTTAGACAAGCTCAAGAGGAATTTGAGACCGACAAAAATTGTTGAGCTTAATTTTATATCAAATGATGGCGGAGAGATTAATGCTGATTATTCGCTTGAATTTCCATATTTGTACAAAACTACGCCAATTCCGAGCGCGACTG
>JBDRAU010000043.1:0-2433 GCA_043823315.1 bacterium | reverse complement strand
ATAATTTAAAGCTCTCGGCCAGCCTGGCGGCGTATTTTGTGGCTAACGTCGCGCCTTTTATCACCAGAAAAAAAGCAACGACAAAAATAAATAAGTTATTGAACATATATTAGTTTATATTACAAAGAATCTGCTCTTAAGCTTAAATAAGTCGCCGCGATTGATAGTTTATCTAAAAATTCTTTTCTTAGAAAACTCAACCAAGACAATCTCTACAACGCTAACACTGAAGATTATGACCCACTCCATTATACTCAATGGTTGAGTAGCTAAAAGCTTCTGCAGGGGCGCGAAATACACAGCCCCGATAAGTAAAACAGCCGAAATAATTACCGCTCCAACTAAATAACGATTAGAAAATATATCTTTTCTGAAAATTGTCTGCTTAAAGGAACGCACGCAAAAGGCAAAAATTAAAGAATCAACGCACATTAAAACAAAAATGATTGTCCGTGTTTTGTCTAAATCCCCGGTCAATTTCCAAAAGAAGGAAAACAATAGAAATGCCGCCAAACCAAGAATAAAGAAAAGAGTGGCCATCCAGAGTTTTAATGGTTTATTCAATATCGGCTCTTTGGGATTTCTTGGCTTCTCATCCATTACTCCTTTTGTCTCCTGTTCGGTGGTGAGGGCAATGTCTGGAAGCCCATCCTCAATGAGGTTTATCCAGAGAATCTGGGCAGGCAACAACGGAAGCGGAAAACCCATCGCTATACTCGCCAAGAATAAAAAAAGTTCAGAAAAATCATCCGCCACCAGATAAACAAAAACCTTGCGGATATTTCCAAAAGCAACCCTTCCTTGCTCAATTGCTTTAACTACCGTCTTAAAATTATCGTCCAATAATACCAAATCTGCCACTTCTTTTGCCACATCCGTGCCCGAACCAACCGCAACCCCAATATCGGCTAATTTAAGGGCTGGCGCATCATTCACGCCATCGCCAAGCATTGCGACTACTTCTCCGTTTGATTGCAAAGCGTCAACAATTCTTAATTTATGGCGCGGAGACACGCGGGCGTAAATAGAAATGGTCTTTGACCTCTCTTTTAATTCCTCGTCTCTTATCATTTCCAAATCTTTACCCTCAATTATGTTTTTGTCTTCTGCTTCAAGGCCGATTTCTTCAGCTATGGTTTTAGCGGTAAGTTTATGGTCTCCCGTAACAATGACCGTGCGGATGCCGGCTTTTTTTGTAATTGCGATTGACTCCTTCGCGTCTTGACGAAGTGGATCTTTGAGGGCAATAAAACCCACTAGCGAAAGTTTTTTTACTAATTCTGTAAGATCTTGATATTCTGTCTTGGAATCATAATCCTTATGAGCGCAAGCAAGAACTCGCAAGCCTTTTTGGGTAAGCGTATCTACCTTCGCTATTAATTTGTCCGCTTCGGCTGTGCCTAATTTTTCTTTTCTGCCGTCAAAATCCAAATCAACGCAACGCGCGATAATTTCTTCTGGCGCTCCAACAACGTAAAGCATCTCTTGCTTCTTGTCTTTGCGATGATATGTGGCGGCAAACTTGTAGTCTGCTTCAAAGCTAATTCTATCCAACACGGGATATTGCTTTTCAAGCTCTTGCTTATTCAAGCCCGCCTGCATTCCTGCCAAAAGCAATGCTTTTTCAGTTGGCCTGCCTCGCACTATCCATTCTTGCAATTCCGTTTCTGGATTTTCCACAAAAGCATCGTTGGCCAAAGTAGCAATTTTCAAAGCCGAGATATGCGACTCAGCGCCATTAGCATTTTCCCCTTTAGCAAGGCCGTGAATATCATCGCTCATCAATTCCCTTGTACCTGTTAAAATATGGCTTACTTGCATTTTCCCCTCGGTTAAAGTTCCGGTTTTATCCGTGCAAATAACCGTCACGCTCCCCAAGGTTTCTGTGGCGGAAAGCCTTCTTACCAGCCCTTGTTGTTTGAAAATACGCCGCATACCCAAAACAAGTATGACGGTAATAGCCGGGAGCAATCCTGCGGGTATGGCTGAAACCGCGAGAGCCACCGAAGCCAAAAAGATATCGGCAAAAGATTTTCCCGTGAAGTAACCGGCAATAGCGATGATAAATATAATAAAAAGAATGAACGCTCCAATAATTTTTGAAAGCGTGGCGATTTTTTTCTGAAGCGGAGTTTTACGCTCTTTAGTTTCTTTGAGAAGAGAAACAATTTCTCCGATTTGCGTATTGATTTCCGTCGCAACAATTACTATTGTTGCCCGTCCTTCTTCCACAATCGTGCCCATAAAAACCATGTTGGTTCTTTCGGAAAGCGGGGTGGAGTCGGAAAGATCTCCTTCTGTTTTCTTTTCAACCGCCTGCCATTCACCAGTAAGGCTTGCTTCGTTTATTTTTAGGTTTTTTGCTTCAATGATGCGTCCGTCGGCTGGCACCTTATCTCCTGATTTTAAAAGTATTACATCGCCGACCACCAA
>JBDRAU010000042.1:0-3460 GCA_043823315.1 bacterium | reverse complement strand
GGTCAGTAACATCGCAAAAGATGTTCATCTGTTAGGAAAAGGGAGCGTAAAAGAATACCTAAAACTCAAAGCCCCTGATTAATCCTAAAACAGCCAAAGAGGGTGAAAGAAGCGTATATACCTTTCACCCTCATCTATCAATCGATTTGTTTCAACTATTCAGCAAAAGGAGAATATAACATGTCTGGGAAATCGCCCAACTATTACGACGTTCTGGGTGTCTCCCGGAACGCTACCAAGAAAAAGATTACCGCTCGATACACCAAGCTCATTTGGGAAAACCATCCTGATAAGTTTGAGGGCCTAAAAAATAAGTACGAAGCAAATAACGATAGGGAACTGCTTAAAGTACTTGAAAAGGCTATTGCTGAAGCAGAGGAGAGGGCGAAGGAAATAAACGAAGCCTATTCGATACTCTCAAATACTAACAAACGCAGGTCATATGACAGCTCCTTGATAAATATTGTAATAACGCCTACCAGAATTAGTCTTGGCTCAATTAAGCAGGGGGAACAAGCTGCTGCCTCTTTCAGGATAGAAAGCAGAGGTGCAAAAATTGGGAGAGTGAGCATTGATTGGCTAGATAAGAAAGCTTGGGGAAATTTAGAAATTGAACCGGATCACGACAATGACTTTCCTATTAAAGTTACTATCAAAGTTAGTACAATTGGCTTAGCACCTGGCATATTCAGCGGGCAGGTAAACATTGAGATTGATGCGGAACAATACACTGTTCCGATAGACTTCAAGGTTATGCCGGTTCCTGTTGTAAGCCATACAAAAGTCAAATCAGGAATTCCCACTTTCCGTTGGTTTAGAGGCAAAAGCAAAGGCTTTTGGAGAATACTGGTAATATCGACAATCTCTATAGTGGTAATTGGAAGCTTGGTACTAGCAACGGTCAGTGTTTCGAAAAAGAATACCCGTGAAGCCATAGCCCAATTTACCATAACCCCAAAAGCAACTTTGCAACAACCAACTGTTACACCAACTTATGTTCCCACGCCAACAGAGCCCCCTGGAGTAACACTCGAAGAGTTAGAAAGTACGTATAGTGTGCAGAATAGTACGGCTAGCCGATTAGACCTGGAGGGAGAGATTTCGTTATTTTCTACCAACCCCGAAGAGCTGGTAAAAGTTGAGAGATTGGATCGAGAACCAGTTGCTAAGCACAACAACCTATATGGGTATTATAAAGTCGTAAATCTCTCAAAATATTCTGTGGTCCAAACATACTGTGACACTATTGCTCCAGATGAATACAATTCATTACCCGTTATCGATACTTCCAGCTCCAATCTCTATCCTGGAGGAACTCGTTTCCTGTTGTGTGGGGAATATAAACAGTTAGCTGAATGGGTATCTTCTCAGGCTGGTTATTGGGTCGGTGGTTGTATGTATGTAGATCTTGAAAATCAGATCGGTTCACATACTGAAGAATTTTGTATTGAGCTTCCAATATTACCCATAGATTTGTCAAGTCTGGTAAAAATATCCGCACAAAGGTTACCAACGCTGTTACAGGGATATACAGGGATTTTGGAGATAAAATTTGAAATTGGAAACATTCTATACCCTCTACAAGTGATTGATGTAAACTGCTGTGGGTATCTTTGGTATAAACAAGACCCAGTAGATAGTCGTCTTTTTATTTCGTATTTCCAAAATTCTGTGACTTTTAAATCACGAAGTATTGAAAAAATATATCTATTTCTAGAAGAGGGTAGAGACGTACCATACGAATTATGTTTCAGACTCTCAAATGCATATGTTCAAGGAAAAACAGTATGCGTAAATAACCCATAATATTAAAAGAGTTATTGATAAAGCAACTCCATCTTAGTATTATGGAATTCACAAAACACCTCTCCGAAATCGGACTGAAAACCATTGACATGGTTCCGAAAGTAAGAGAGGCATTTTTTGCAAGTACAATTTTTGTGCCTCCGAGAGGACTCGTCCCTCGACAAGCTCGGGATTTCCCCCGCATGCTGCGGGGTCAAAACTTTTGTGCCTCCGAGAGGACTCGAACCTCTAAGCCTTGCGGCATACCTTCCTGAAAGGTACGCGTATACCAATTCCGCCACGGAGGCGTAGCAAAATTATAGCATAAAAATATGATTACTATAGTACAATACGGGGTATGGCGCAGGAATGGCGAATGCTTCCCAAGGAATTCCTAAAGCGATTGGAAACTATTATTCCGACAGAAAAACTCCGTGATGTACTTGAAGCGTATACTGTTATCCGCCCAACAACCATCCGCGTCAACACCCTCAAAACCAACGCGGCTCATCTTCTTCAAATTTTTGACTCACATAGTATTGTATACGAACCGTCACCCATTTCGTCTATTGCTTTTATTATCCGAAGTGACAAACGAATGCTTCTTGATCTTGATGCATATAACAATGGACTATTTTACATTCAAAGTCTTTCAAGTATGCTTCCGGTAATTGTTCTTGATCCAAAACCAAACGAAAAAATTCTTGATATTGCTGCAGCACCCGGAAGTAAAACTACGCAAATGGCGGCCATTATGAATAATACCGGACAAATTGTTGCAAATGACAACAGCAGAATCAGGGGGTATAAGCTTCGGGCAAATCTGAAAATCCAAGGCGTAACAAACACCACTGTTGTTATCTCTCCCGGTCAAACCATCTGGAAAGAGTATCCGGAATATTTTGACAAAGCACTTGTTGATGCACCGTGCAGCATGGAAGGAACATTTACTACTACAAACCCTAAAACCTGTGAGCATTGGTCAATAAAAGCTATTAAAGAATTAGTTCAAAGGCAAAAGTGGCTGCTTCGATCCGCAGTAAGCGCAACAAAACCGGGCGGAATCATTGTGTATTCCACATGCACCTTAGAACCGGAGGAAAATGAAAAGGTTATTGAATGGATACTCAAAAAAGAACTGGGAAAAGTTGAACTCTTTGAGCCAACTACACTTATTTATCCATCAGAACTCATGGAAGGATTCTTTATCGCAAAACTCAAAAAACTACAATCAACCATCCCAAACATTCTCAAATCTAATTAATAGAGTTTTTTACAATCTGAAGTACAAAATCATCTAATGTCATGCCGTGGGCTAATACTGATACGGTCATCGCATCCCGGATGTCAGGATCAAAGCCTGCATTGGCATTAGCCTCCAAAAAATACCACTGATGAATTTTTGGGTTATATCGCAGGTCAAACCGGGCATAATCTTTCATTCCTAATGCGTAAAATGCACGGATAGAATCCCGTTTTATCTGCGCATCGATATTTACATTGAGTCGTTTCGGAGGAGCAACAAAATGGCAGTTTTTGTAGGCCGGCAGGTTCTTACTCCACTTTTCATCAAATCCATAAATATTCCACTTGTTTTTAAACGTTTTGTTAAATGCAATTTCAGCTATCGGGAGAGCCACGGTTTTGTTTGGCGTCTCCATCACAGTTACCTGTA
>JBDRAU010000041.1:0-4618 GCA_043823315.1 bacterium | reverse complement strand
ATTGATAAGATCTTTCAGAACAAGCCACTCTTGAACAAGGCGAGCTCCTTCCTGTTGCTCAGTTCGTTTGTCGACTATTACCATTTCTATACCTCCTATTTTTTTGTCAATGTGCGGTTACCACGACACCCCCGTGGCAGGGATTACCAATTTTGGTAATAAATCAACTTATCATATATATATGAAAAAAGCAAATCGAAAACCATCAAGCAAGCCGCCGCTAAAAACTTATTGTCTCTTTCCTATTCTTTTGATTTCGCAGCTACGAACTTAGTACTAACAATTTTCCCTTGCATTTGAGCTAGTTTTTCCCTTGAGAAAGCAGGAGAAAATTTTTTACCAGGACAACTTGCCATTTCCTCTAATTCTTTTGGGCCGAGAGTATGGCGAGCGATAACTTTAATCTGACTAAAACCTACATCCTGAACTATTTTAAAATACTCGTCTTCTAGTATTGCTCCTCCGGTACACCCTGACCAAATTGACTGAAAATACTCACGAACCTTAGGGTCAACATCTCCTATGGTAACGATATCAGAAATAGCCAGACGGCCGCCAGGTTTTAGAATATCAAAGATTTGCTTGTAGACACAGGGCTTGCAAGGGCAGAGATTAATCACACAGTTAGATATGACGACATCAGCAATATTATCTGGAACCTGAGGGTTTTCTATATCCAAGAGAATAAACTCGGCTCTATCAGATAAACTAGCTTCCTCCATTACCTGCTTTGCTCTTTCAATCATATGGGGGGCAAAATCTATGCCAATCACTTTCCCAGTTGGTCCCACTTTATGAGCTGCTAAGACAAGGTCAATACCGCCACCTGAACCAAAATCAGCCACCACTTCACCAGGCTTAATATCAGCAAAACCAACAGGATTTCCACAACCTCGAGAAAGGTTAATGGCCAACTTGGGAATTAAGGCAAGATCTTCTTTTGTATAGAGCCCGTGTTCTAAAGCAAAACTTTCAGTGCTTCCTCCGACTAAAGGACAACAGCCCTCAGCTGAGCCACCTTCTTTGGCAAATTGGTCATATCGTTTTTTAACTTCTTGTTTTATTTCTGCCGCAGCTTTTAGGGGAGATATTTCTTCCGGCTCTCTCCCACAACATGTTTTTTTCATTTCAACTGATTGTTTTGTCTTGACTGCTGTCATTCTACCTTAATTCTACCACGGGTGGAGCAAGGATGTCTATTGCTTCGGTTCTGCGATTCCCTGTCCGTACTCTTAATCTCCAAAAAAGAGAGTTTGGATCAAGATTTCCACCCTTCTGTTGCCAGAGTACTGTTGGGATGGTTACATCAACAATCTGCCCGCTGTCAAGCGTGATAAATACGCGATTCAACTCTTCCCGTTCTGAGATAAGTATAGGTATCCCTATAATTTCTGCGGTTTCTTTTTCTGGGTTGAAGTGGTAGCGGTGTGGAATTAAATACATAGGGTTATGGGTAAATGAGGTTCCGAATAGCTCAAGCTGTGATCGAATAAATCGCCCGAGATTGCGCTCACCTACACCTTCATCTAAAAGCTGCAAGAAGCGACTATATTTCATTCCAAAATTTTTTTGGTCTTCGACAAGTTTTTTACCAATGGCGATTGAGCCAAAGCGCAGTTTGGCGTATTCCTCAATTTGATCAAGTAGTGGAAAGTGAAACTTGATGCCGTGTCGCAAGGCCTCATTAACATACGCTTGCAAAGGATAAAGTCCTTGACTATCAGCCGCGGTGTTAACTACCGCCGTCCAAAAATGGACAGGAAAATGTTCAGCTAACCAGGCACATTCGTAGGCTGTTTTTGCCAGAGACCGGGCGTGTCCTTCAATAAATCCATACCTTCGGAATTGCTCAATCTGTAAGAAGAGACGTTTTGCCTCTCCCTGTGCAATATCGTACTCACTACAGCCTTGAACGAATCGTTCTCGAAGAGTGTTTATTTCTGGGGCTGTTATTCCCTCTGTTGTGAGTTTGCGAAGTTTATCTGCGTCTTCCCAGGTCATTCCCGCAATTTCTGTTGCTAAGCGAAGTATTTGCTCTTGGAAAATGATTGTCTGACCGGTCCTGCCGATAATACCGTCTACTTTCTTGTCCTGAGGTGATGTTTTTCCGTCAATCGAGCGAAAATAAGAAGATTGAGAAGAAATCGCCGGTCGAGCTAGGGCAAGAACGTGGGCAATATGTTCGGTTCGTGGACGCTCGATTATCGAGCCTGCTAAATTGAGGAGGCTTCTAAGATGGGGACTTTCAACATTGGCAATTCCAATGGTATTGCCAGAAAAGAGTCTGGCGAGTGTGTGCTTATCCTCCCCCGGTATTTCTTTAACTTCAATGCCCTCGTCCCTAAGATACTCTTTTATCCAGGCAATTTTAGTAAGCCCAACATTTGAGAGTAGATCGATTTTGTGAAGTTTAAGGATCTTTTCGGCATCATCCTTATTGTATTGAGCGATTACATTTTCTCCCAGCCTCTCTTGGGGAAGGTTGTGCATAAATATAATCCCTGATGGGTGGGTAGCCACGATAACTGGTAACTCTGCCTGTGAAAGCTTGATAACTTGAGCGGGAGTAAGCGGATGTTTGTTTTGATGAGCGAGTCTTATTATTCCCTTCTCTCGTAAGTGTTTGACAACAGCCAGTTGTGAAGCTTCTCGATATTGGCTAAGGATAAACTGAAGAACCTCTGTTTTTCTATCAGAAGGGACATCAAAGTCAACATCAGGAAGATCTGCTCTGGCACTATTTAAAAATCGTTCAAATAAAAGGTCGCCTGCCTCAACCTGTGTTACCCCCAGAATATTAAGCACAAGACTATTATTGCCGCTTCCGGTAACCGAGAACTCAATACCCCGTTCTTTACAAAATTGGGCTATTTCATAGCAGATAAGTATATAGTCCGAGAACCCAAGTGTTTTAATAATTGAGAGCTCGTAATCAATACGAGGAAGAAGTTTCTCCGCGTCCTCGCGCCTCGCCAGTTTAGTATTAACCAGACAGGTGAGGTATCGTTCTGAATTAATTCCTTCAGGAACAATTTTTGCCCGAATTTTTGGTGCTTCAGGAAGGCTGACAAAGGTATCGCGGGCAATATCAACAGTTAGGGCAAGTGCGCCTGGAAAACGTGCCTTGTACATCGCCTCAATTCCCAAGGAAGGCTGGAGTGCCTGATTTGAGAGTCTGCTCTGATCAAGAATATGGGGAGAGTTTTGTTGTTTGGAAAGCGTAAGAACAAGCTGAAGAAAACTCCCTTTTTCAAGACTGGCCACTCGGACATCATGGGCAACGACTGTTTTACCCGGAAACATATCTTCAACTGCGGAGGCATCACGGATTTGACTACTTAATGGCCCATCGATTGCATAAAAGAAATTATCAAGGGCAAGTGTTTCTTGAATTGTACCAAGTGGTCCTCGAACCATTGCGACCACTCTTCCTTTTTTATTTTCGATATCATTGACCTCAAGAAGTCGTCGATCTTTTTGTACCTTAGAAACCCACGCGAATAGATCGTGCAGCCCGTCATTATCCTGAGCAAAAAGAGTCGCGGTTGTTATGCCGACCAGTCCCAAAGAAAGCGGGAGTTCAACACCGGGAATAGGTTTGACGTTGTGTTTGTTACACGCTGCGACAAACTCAGCCAAACCGTAAAAGTTTTCCTTATCGGCGATACCGATTGCCGGATAGTTAAATTTTTTGGCTTGGAGAACATACTCCGTGGGTGAAGAGGCTGCGTTTAAGAGAGTATAGAAGGTGTGGATGTGGAGCGGGACAGATTCGGGAGGGGATAGTCGTTCTTGATTCATTACTTAAGAAGATGGACCTCTTATGCTCTCAGAGCGCTCACGCCTACAGCCCATTTATACTCAACCTGCCTGGTTCCTTCAGTCAAACTTACCTGTCCACTTCTTTCCAATCGGCCGAGCAGTCCTTCATCTACAGTCAGTTTTGTCTTTTGGGCAACAATTTGCTCAATATTTTTATCCTCTAACCCTTGTGCTTTTAGCGTATTTCTAATGGCTTCCAGCACATCGCGTGCTGTGATTATGCCACTTTCAGTAACAAGTCCAGAAGGGGGAATTAAAAGTTCAATTCCTGTTGTTTCGCGAACAACTGAGCCATAAGCTGAACCAAGCGATTCTTTCAGTAATTCCTGGTTCCATTGGACATCTCTGCGAGGTGTAATCCGTACAACCCGATTTTCTTCACCAAACTCAATTCCGCGCAGCCCAGTTTCCTGGCCTAATTTAATAAGTTCATCATTGAAAGGTTTTTGGGCTCTTTGTACTTCTTTTAAACTTGTCTCACAATTCATGAATTGTTGAGCCCATTCAGCTATTTGTTCCATTTCTCTTTGGTGTAGATCCACTTCTACATCAGGGGCAAATCGCAGAACAACCCCAGGAATTTGAGGAAGTTCTATCTTGCGATATCGCTCACTGGCTGGAGCTCTTCCTTGGTCTAGACTTCTTTCTGGACTCATATCAATACTCTTATAACACAAAGGGGCAAATCTGTCAATTTTTGTACAGTATCAGAGTTTCGTTGACATCGGGTAGGTTGGATTGGGACTTGTTGGCTAGTATAAAGTCTTCGATTCGCTGTTGCGGTGTTCTGCCTTTC
>JBDRAU010000040.1:0-8956 GCA_043823315.1 bacterium | reverse complement strand
TTGGTAATGTTAATTTTTTGCAGGTCTTTGATTATACCGGCTCAATTCAGATAGTTTTTGAAAAACCAGCTGACGCCAGAGTGTCAGATGCGGTTGAAATAATCGGAGTTGTCAAAAAAGATAAACGCGCTAAATCAGGTTGCGAGATTCAGGGTAAGGAATTTAAAGCCATTTCAAAAGTAACTCAAGATTTGCCGTTTGATCTTTCTAAGAATGAATTGAAACTTCAACTGACAAATCTCTTGGACTTCAGAACATTGAGTTTACGCCACCCAAAGGTACAGGCGATTTTTAAGCTTTATGATATTTTGCTTCGATCTTATGAACAAGTAATGCGCGAAGAGGGTTTCACAGAGATAAAAACACCAAAACTCCTTGAGGCAGCTTCTGAGGGCGGAGCGAACTTTTTTCGCGTTGAATATTTCGAAAAGCACGCTTACCTTGCCCAAAGCCCTCAGCTCTACAAACAAATTATGGTTGGTGTTTTCGAAAGGGTCTTTGAGATCGGTACGGCCTTTAGAGCAGAGCCTCACTTCACCACAAGGCACGTCAATGAATATATTTCCCTTGATGCAGAAATGGGATTTATCGAAAACTATACAGACGTAACAGCGATGTTATCCAAGGTGATTAAAGGCATGATGAAAATCATCAACAAAGATGGTCAAAAACACTTGGAAGCGTGGGGAACTCAAAAAATTGAAGTACCGGAAGAGATCCCCCACATTAAGCTTGCTGAAGCCAAAAAGAAAATTAAAGAAAAATACGGATATGATGTTCCCAAAAATACAGATATAGATCCAGAGGGAGAAAGGCAAATCTCGCGCCTTGCCAAGGAGGAATATAATAGCGATTTTATTTTCGTTACACATTATCCGTCCGAACACCGACCATTCTACACGATGCAAGATAGCGAGACCGAAGGCGAAACTCTTGGATTTGATTTATTATTTAGGGGAGTCGAACTGGTAACAGGCAGTCAGAGAATTCATCAATACGAGGACCTGATCGAAAACATGAAGAAAAAAGGTGTCAAACCAAAAGGTTTAGAATTTTATCTTGAAACCTTTAAATACGGAATGCCACCGCATGGAGGCTGGGCAATCGGTTCAGAAAGATTCATCCAACTAATACTCGGATTAAGTTCAGTTAAAGAAGCTGTGTTGTTCCCAAGGGATGTCAAAAGATTAAGCCCGTAGGGTAGGTCCTGAAACAAGTTCAGGATGACAGAGTACCGTTAGTTCAGGATGACAGAATACCGTTAGTTCAGAGCCTGTCCCGAATTCATTTCGGGAATGACAGAATACTGTCAGCTCGGGATAATACAAGATATTAGTTTGATTAGTATATTAGATAGATTAGTATATTAGTAGGTAAATGATCAACAAAGGAAATAAAATGGAAAGAACACTTATAGAAAACATCGATAAATCAATTGGCAAAAAAGTCAGAATTTGCGGATTTGCTAGCATTATCCGTGATCAGGGAAGTATTAAGTTTTTAGTGATTCGCGATATTTCCGGAACAATTCAAGCAGTAATTCAAAAAGAAAATACAAAAGCACAAAAAATTGCGAAGTCTTTGACTTTAGAATCAGTTATAGAGATTGAGGGAACAGTCAAAGAAGAGAAGCAGGCCCCATGTGGGGTTGAAGTTAATATTGAGAATCTTTCTGTCCTCTCCGAAGCAGAACTCGAACTCCCAATCCCCGTTGTTGGCAAGGGCCAAGGCGAAACTGATTTAAGTAAAAGACAAGACTGGCGTTTCTTAGACCTTAGAAAACCAGAAAGATCGCTTATCTTTAAAGTTTGGACAGCAATGGAGCAGGCATTTCGCGAATATTGGACAGAGAATAGATATATCGAAATTCACTCTCCAAAGTTTATGAGTACACCGAGCGAATCGGGAGCAGAACTTTTTGAAGTAAAATACTTCGACCGAAAAGCTTTCCTTGCTCAATCCCCACAATTCTACAAGCAGATGGCTATGGCGTCTGGTTTTGAGCGAGTTTTCGAGGTGGGTCCGGTCTTTCGTGCCAATCCATCTTTTACTTCTAGGCACGATACAGAATTCACCGGTTATGATATGGAGATTGCCTATATAGAGTCACATCAAGACGTAATGGAAGAAGAACAGAAAGCAATCGCCTATATGCTTACGCAAATTAAGGAAAAATTTGGCGAAGATATAAAAAAATATTATGACCGCGAAATTGTTGTGCCTTCACTTCCGTTTCCCCATGTTACAATGAAGCAAGCTAAAGAGATTTTAGCTAAGCTTAAAGTGCCAAGCGAAAAAGATGGAGACCTTAGTCCGGCAGAAGAACGCAAATTATGCGAGTACATTAAAGAAAAAGAAAATCACGAGTTTGTATTCGTTACAGAATACCCGATTGATGTTCGCCCATTTTACCACATGAGAATAGAAGATAATCCAAAATTAACTAAGAGCTTTGACCTCTTGTGGAACGGGCTTGAAATCACAACAGGCGCCCAGAGAGAACACAGGTATGATATTCTGGTCAGTCAGGCCAAAGAAAAAGGCGTTAAGCTCGAGCCAATTCAGTTCTATCTTAACTTCTTCAAGTATGGTTGCCCTCCGCACGGTGGACTCGGAGCCGGGCCGTCTCGAATGCTGATGAAGATCTTCAATGTAGAAAATGTTCGTGAAGTCACATACTTGTATCGTGGAATCAAAAGATTAAGTCCGTAAAAATAATGTGTCATTCCGGACCACGATCCGGAATCTAGATCCCCGACCTGCTCGCCGGCAGGCAGGAAGCAATCTCTTTCCAAATAGATTGCCGCGTCGCAAACTAGGTTTGCGCTCCACTCGCAAACCGCGCAATGACAACAGAGAAAAGATGATCAATAAAAATAGAAAAATATACATAGGATCGGCGTGGCCGTATGCAAACGGTTCTCTTCACATTGGCCACGTTTCGGCGCTCCTCGGAGCTGATATTCTGGCCAGATATTTCAGGCAATCTGGCACTGATGTTCTGTGGACGAGCGGTTCTGACTGTCACGGAACACCGGTTGAAGTAAGGGCTGACGAAGAACACAAATCGCCCAAAGAAGTTGCCAAGCATTATCACGAGCAGTTCAAAAAAACTCTAATAGACGGTCTGAAATTTTCATACGACAATTATTCAAGCACCCTTACTGAAAACCACGCCAAGATTGCCCAAGAAATGTTTTTGAAACTTTACGATCAAGGTGATATTTACACCAAAGTTCAAGAGCTTCCTTATTGCAATAAGTGCGAAAGATTTCTGCCCGACAGATATATTGAGGGCGAATGTCCTGAATGCAATTACAAACAAGCGCGCGGCGACCAGTGTGAAGAATGCGGAAAATTGCTTGATGCAAAAGAGCTTATTAACCCCAAATGCAAAACCTGCAAAAGCGTTCCTGAGTTCAAAGAGAGCGAACACTTTTTCCTGAAGCTCTCAAAATACGAAGGTGAAATAGAGAAATTATTAACCAAATCAGACAACTGGCGCGCCAATGCCAAGGGCTTCACCAAAAAGTTTTTAAACGAAGGATTGAAGGATCGCGCTGTTTCCCGCGATACCTCGTGGGGAATTCCCGTACCAGTCAAAGGATATGAAAACAAAAGTATTTATGTTTGGTTTGAAGCGGTTAGCGGATATTTTACCGCATCAGTTGAGTGGGCCAAGGCACAAAATAACCCAGACGCTTGGCGGGAATTTTGGCAAAACGAGAGTGCCTATCACTACTATGTTCACGGTAAGGACAATATTCCTTTTCATTCAATTATCTGGCCGATAATCTTACTTACTTATGGCGACTGTTTGCACTTGCCGGACTCGATAATTTCAAGCGAGTATTTAACTTTGGAGAAAAAGCAATTCTCTAAAGGCCGCAAATGGGCAGTCTGGCTTCCCGATTATTTGAAAAATTTTGAAGCTGACAGTTTGAGATATTATCTAGTTGCAAATGGACCCGAAACGTCGGACGCAGATTTTTCGTGGAGCGAATTCGAGCAAAGAACAAACAAAGAGCTAATCGGTAACTTTGCCAATTTCATTTATCGATCAGAGCAACTCATCAAAAATAATTTCAACGGCTCGCTTAAAGCATCCGAAAAATACAACCAATACCAGACGGAAACGATTGAAAAAGCCATTGGTGGATTTGAAAAGGTTGGAAATTTAATTGAAACTGGAAATTTTCGTGAAGCCCTTAAAAATGTCTTTGAAATCGCCGAAAGTGGAAATAGGTTTCTTGCCGAAACAGAACCATGGAAAATAGTAAAAGAGAATAAAGAACAGGCAGGAAATGACCTATTTGTTTGTGCGCAATTAATTTATTGCCTCGCAACTCTTATCAAGCCATTCCTACCCCAAATATCAGTAAAGATAGATGAACAAATCGGCAAGAGTTCAGAGAATTGGGAATTTGAAAAAATCGAAAAAGTTGAGCTGAAAAATATTAAGCCCCTCGTCAAAAAAATTGAAGAAGAAAAGATAGAAAAAGAACTCGCCAAACTGGGCTAGATCTCGTCAGCAAGCTCAAAAAGTTTTAGAAATAATTTTTTGTCTGTTTTCAAATAGCTTTCGGCAAATTTACTTTTACCAAAAATAGAACCTCGATATCTGGCAAGTCCACGGGATGATTCAACATAGTCACGGCACTTAAGCTGCGATTTATAATACTCTATCAATTTTTGCTTTTGATCAATTACGTCATCGATATCCAAGTAGAAATTCGCAAAAATCGGCGACCAAAGTTCGTACTGAAAAATCTGAAAGTTTTTTTCAATCTTCTGTAAGGCATTTGCGAGAACTGCTGAAGTGATATTGTGATCCAAAATCGGTTCAAGAATAGAGGGGGTATAAATTATGTCAGACTCAAATTCACTTATGAGTTGTCTCAAAAACCCGAATAAATTTTTAGATAGAGTAAGCTTAGAGTCTTCGTAACGCAAGAAAACCTGTTCGCACTTTAGCTCTTCTGATAGATTTTTTGCTTCTTGCTCGCGCTCTGCGGCAAGCTCAACCTTGTCTTTTTCAGTCGGCTTAAACTTATCCGGAAATCCCAAACGTCCGTCCGTGAAATAAACGATTTTTATCTTGTCATCACCTTTTGCATGCTTTAAAAGCGCACCGCCACAACCAATAATTTCGTCATCGGGGTGAGGAGCCAAGACCAAAACTTTTCCACTTGGGACATCTTTGTAAAATTCCGTTGCAACATTATTTTGAAGCGAACTAACTACGACCTGATTAGTGTAGATTCGTTTAAGATTGAGCGCAGAGCGCAAGATTTGTTTTATTTTTTTCATTATTGAAAAAACTATATCACATTGAATTATGGAATATAAGACGGGTAAACCATGGAAGCGTATTAGTTATCGACTGTTATTTGTCATCCCGAGCTTGTCGAGGGATCTCTCGCGAATGCGAGATTGAACCTGAAGCGAGTTCAGAGATTCTTCGGAAAAGATTAGGTTTGCGCTTAGGAATTTTGCGATTCCACCTCGCAAAAGCTCTCGCAAACCGCAGAATGACCCCGTATCCTCCTTTTACAGAGGATACATTAGTTAAAAACGGGTTAGGTAAGCAGTCGATAATTGGTACGCTAATGGTAAATCCGCATACTCATTTGAAAACTAATGGGTGGGAGAGTAAAATCAAACTATGCCCAAAAAGAATAAATATGCTACCAACAAAGACATTGCCAAGGTAGTAAGAAAAAAGCTTAAAATTAGTGAGAAAACAGCCAGGAACACTATCGACGAATTTTTTGATGAAATAAAAAGAATGATCATCGCAGGAGAAAAAGTAAGCTTACAAAACTTTGGAACATTCTCCCTTATCAAATGGAAAAGCGGAGAGTTTTATTCTATAAATGAAAAGAAAAAAATAAAGAAAGAACTAAAAACAATTTCCTTTAAACCGAGTCGTATTTTAAAAAAGCAAATCGAGGACTAGCAGTTATTGTACAGTTCGAGCGAAGTTGAGAACCTAATCCAGCACTTTATTGATTCTTTCAATCGAAATTGCCTGACCGGTTTTAGGGTCAACGTCGATCACAACCGCGTTCACTTGCGCCTTGGTCTCTGACACTTCAAACTTGAGCGGCATTCCAGTCAGAAACCGTTTTATAGAAAGTTCTTTTTTAACACCAATAACACTGTCGGTCGGGCCCGTAGAGCCAACGTCGGTAATATAAGCGCATTTGTTGACTATCTGCTCGTCGGCCGTCTGAACATGGGTGTGAGTCCCGATAACCACAGATGCGTCTTCTGATACATAGTGAGAGAAAGCATATTTTTCACTAGTCGCCTCAGCGTGAAAATCAATGATTTTAACTTTTTCTTTTCGTGGTCTTATGATTTCATCATAAGCATTAAATGGCGAATTTAGTCCCTCGGCAGTAAAAACCCGTCCCAATAGAGAACAGATTAAAACATCTGTTCCTTTTACCTTAACGGAAATAAACCCGCGTCCCGGAGCTTTGTCGGGATAATTCATGGCTCTTATGAGTTTGGATGATTTATCCTCCAGGATTTCAAGAGCTTCGCTTTGATCCCAGATGTGATCACCACAGGTCAGAACATCCACTCCTGATACTATCATCTCTTCATATGTCTTTAAGGTTGGGCCTCGGCCCGATGCAAGGTTATCAGCATTAGCAATGATTAAATCAGGTTTTAGATCTTGCTTGCATGATTCAATAAAAGCTTTAACAACAGCTCTACCGGGTCGGCCGAAGATATCTCCGAAGAATAATATTTTCATTATTTGCCTAATTGATTACTTTATCTAATTAATTTTTAGATCCTTCGGCTTCCAATCGTTTTTGCTAAAACGATTGGAGCGCTCAGGATGACCGTCTCACGGTCACTTTGCCATTTCCTCAGCTCTAGTTTCACGAATAACATTGACCTTTATCATACCCGGATACTGCAGGTCGTTTTCAACTTTTCTAGCAATGTCTTTTGAGAGTTTGATTGCTTCAAGATCTGTTACTTCCTCCGGTTTTACAATTATTCTAACTTCTCTTCCGGCCTGAATGGCGAACGATTTATTAACACCAGGAAAACTATTGGCAATATTTTCAAGATCCTTGAGTCGCGCTACGTAATTTTCGAGCGTTTCTTTTCTGGCACCGGGTCGGCTTCCCGAAATAGCATCGGCTGCTTTAACTAGAATTGCTTCAACTGTTTTGGGTTCTATATCATCATGGTGAGCCAAGATCGCATTGACAACTACATCGCTCATACCGTACTTCTTGGCAATTTCACCTGAAAGATGGTGGTGAGCTCCCTGAATCTCATGAGAGACTGCCTTACCGACATCATGCAAGACACCAGCCTTCTTGACGACGAGAATATCCGCACCAACTTCGGCAGCAAGAAGCGCAGCTATATTTGCAACCTCAACTGAGTGAGCTAAAACGTTTTGGCCATAGGAAGTTCTGAACTTTAAGTTTCCCAAAACCTTGATTAGGTCGGCAGGAAGTCCGGGGATGCTCAGATCGAAGACTGCTTTTTCCCCTGCCTCTTTTGTTTCCTTTTTGATATCTGCTTGAGCTTTTTGAACTACCTCTTCGATCCTTGATGGCTGAATTCTGCCATCAGATATAAGCCGCTCTAAGGCAACTTTTGCTACTTGGCGTCTGACAGGATCAAATGACGATAATAGAACCGTGTCGGGGGTCTCATCTATCACAAGATCAACACCGGTTGCCCGTTCAAAGGCCTGAATGTTTCTTCCCTCTTTCCCGATAATTCTACCCTTCATTTCATCGGAAGGTATGTGAACTGCCATTGTCGTATGCTCTGAAGTAAATTCACCAGCAATTCGATCAATCGCAACTGAAATAATTTTTCTTGCTTCTCCTTCGGAATTTTCCTTAAGAAGCTCTTTCATCTCTCGAATCTTTTTGATAATCTCTTCGTGATATTCTTTCTCGATCTCTTTGAGAAGTTGCTCTTTGGCTTCTTTGGGTTTTAATTTGGTTATCTTTTCCAGCTCTACTATTCTCTTTTCTTTTATCTCTTGGATTTTTTCTTTCGCCTGCTCCAAAGAATCGACTTGCTCGCTTAACTGCTCGCGATCTTGATCGATTTTTTCGGATCTTTTTTCTATATTTTCCTCACGACGAATTAAAGACTTTTCCCGTTCCGATAAGTCTTTTAATCTTTCGTCTTTTTCCTTCTCTGCCTGCTCCTTGATCTTAAGAGCTTCGTTCTTCGCTTCTAGAATCAGTTCTTTATTCTTTGACTCGGTGTCTTTTATCTTCCGTCCAAACGTCTGTTGTCTCGTCAAAAACCCTATCGCGCCGCCCAGAATAAGCGCACCAATAGCGGCAATTACTGTAATTGTCATCTTGAATTCCTTTCTTATTAATCGAAGAGATAAATCTGTTCATCAACATAAAATTATACTCATATTTTGGCTCATTTGCAACTCGAGAATATGCAAAAGCTACAACAGAGACGTGAAACTATTTTCTAGTTCTGTGATTTTAACTCTTTTTTGTTCCATCGTATCTCTGTCTCGAACCGTTACCGCATTATCCTCGAGCGTATCAAAATCAACCGTTACGCAATATGGCGTACCGATCTCGTCTTGTCTGCGATATCTTTTTCCGATATTCCCATTATCGTCAAACTCGCACATATACTTTTGCTTCAGGACTTCATAAACGCTCTTCGCCTTATCAACAAGCTCTTTCTTGTTTTTTAACAGGGGAAAAACAGCAATTTTAATCGGAGCTAATTTGGGAAGCAACTTTAACACCACCCTTTTTTCACCATTCACTTCCTCTTCTTGGTATGCCTCTGTTAATACCGCCAACAACGTTCTTCCGGCACCAGCTGAGGTTTCAACGATGTGGGGGACGTATCTTTCTCCTGACTCTTGGTCTTCGTACTCTAAGTTCACGTTCGCGAATTTAGAGTGTTGGGTAAGGTCGTAATT
>JBDRAU010000039.1:0-3966 GCA_043823315.1 bacterium | reverse complement strand
ATTTGCTCGAAATTATGCCGAAGAAATGCTCGAGTCTTTACGCTTTTCGCACATTGATAAAAATAATAGCGGACCAGAAGATCGAGCAAAAAGGGCCAGCTTAAATTATATTTATCTTGGTGAAAATCTGGCTTTGGCAACTGACGCTGATACAGCCCATCAAGCATTTATGAGTTCCGCTTATCATAAGGAAAATATTTTGTCTTCAAAGTACAAGAAGATAGGCATAATAAGTTTACTTCTTTCGAACGGATCAATTTTAGTTGTTGAGGAGTTTTCTAACTAATGAGATTATTAGGCAATCAAATTGCCGGTCAAATAAAGAAGGGGTTGGTACGTAAACCTAAATTACAGGGTGTTTTCGTAGTGGTGCAGATTGGCCAAGACCCCATCAGCGATTTATATGTAAAGAAAAAAGTTGAGTTTGCCAATGACATTGGTGTCTCGATGGAGGTTAAAAAGACCTCAGGGGGTCAAATCGAACAAGATCTGCGGAATCTATCTAGGGAGGAGCGAGTAAAGGGCATTATCGTACAGCTTCCTCTGCCAAAAGGATTGGATCGCGAAAAAGTGCTTGGAATTATTCCCCAGGAGAAAGATATCGATGGTTTTAATTTTATTTTAAATTGTCCTTTCAGATCTTATCCTCCAACGGTTCTGGCAATATTCAAAATAATAACCGCTTACAATCTGCCGATTAAAGAGGGTGTTCTAATCATCGGTGGGGGCTTTTTAGTGGGAACTCCCCTTCGAAAATTTTTAGTTGAAAAAGGTATTAAGAACGAGATTTTAGCTAAAGACGATCCTGACTATGAGAAAAAAATCAAAACCGCCGAAGTGGTGGTGGTAGCTACCGGCGGAGGAAGATATTTTGATCAAAGCGATTTTAAACAGGGCGCTTTTGTCATAGATGCCTCGACAGTAGCCGATGAGGGGAAAACAAGGGGAGATGTTAATCCGGAGGGCAAGTTAATAAATCTCTCTCCTGTTCCCGGAGGAGTGGGGCCGGTAACGGTGGCGATGCTTTTCAAGAATTTATACGATCTTTAATCTTTTAAATTAACTCATATTCTGGTAAATTGTTAGTATGAAGAAAATTGCGCGAGCGCGTTTTTTGTTTGTGACCTATATGTTAGCGGCGCTTTTGTTTTGTGGCGTAGGGGGCTTTTTTATTGGTAAGGGCTATGGCCAAAACTCCGCTCATCAGAGGATCGATGGGGTTGATTTCGAAATTTTTTGGCAGGCATACAAAGAGCTAAAAAATAAATATATTGGTGACGTTGATGTGCAAAAGTTTTTATATGGAGCGATAAACGGAGGATATTCTTCTACCGGTGATCCATATACCGTGTTTTTGGCTCCGGAAAGTTCTGACGAACTACGCAAGGAGCTTTCAGGTCAATTAGAAGGGGTCGGGATAAAGCTTGGGGTACTTGATAATTTGCCGACTGTTATAGCTCCACTTCCGGACTCTCCTGCCCAAAAAGCTGGTATCAAACCAAAGGATAAAATACTTAAAGTCGATGACTTTGAGACCGAGGGGAAAAGCTTAGATTTAGTTGTTTCAAAAATCAGAGGCAAAGCTGGTACGAAAGTAAAGCTGACGATCCTAAGTGCTTCGGATAATATTCGGGAAATAGAGTTAACTAGGGAAGCTATTGAGGTTAAAAGCGTTGAGGTAAACTACCAGGGCGATGTGGCGATAATTGCCATTAACGAATTTGGAACTCAGAGCACCGGAGAGTTTGAAAAAATTTACAAAGAAGCATCGGATAAAGGGATCAAAAAGGTAGTACTTGACCTGAGGGGTAATCCCGGAGGATTGCTTGATGGTTCTATCGAATTAGCCGAGTATTTTCTCAAGGCTGACCAGATAATCGTGATCGAGCAGGGCAAAAAAGATAAAAAAGAAATAAAAGTTCGAGTAGAGAGAGGGTGGCAAAACGCCAAAGTGGCAGTTTTGGTGGATGGAGGCAGCGCTTCGGCAAGTGAAATCCTCGCCGGTGCCATAAAAGACAATGATCGGGGTAAAATAATCGGTGAAGTAACTTTCGGAAAAGGAACAGTTCAAGAACTCTCTCCATTTGGCGATGGTTCATCCTCGAAAATCACCGTGTCAAAATGGTTGACTCCAAAGGGATCCGATATTGATAAAAATGGTATTGAACCTGATATTAAGGTTGATCAGGATTCCAATCCGAATTTTAGTTCTAACGACCCGATCTTAAATGAAGCCTTAAGACAGCTTTGATAGTGTTTGCGATATTTGATTTGTGGTATGATGGAGAGGAAGGGAAATTAACAATATGTCCCACAGCTTTCAGCCTCTTGCAGTATTCTTAATTCCCGCCTGCAAAAGCTATCGCTTAGCGATTGCGGGCAGGTAAGAAATCTGCAAGTAGGTATCAAGCTAGAGGGACTTCCGGATTTTCTTCCTGTTTGGGAGCGAAAATCACGGAGCGGAGGGGCAATGGCCGATAATTTAAATGTAACAAACAACCAGACTGACGGTGATGAAAGTTCACCGATTAACGAGGTACCAAATCAATCCCCTTTGGAGCAATCTATACCCGCTGGTAATTTTCCTGATGGAACGGGTCAGCCTCCCGCGGCTGATGCTAATGGTTCGCTCCCACCAGCAACTCCACCGGCGCCACAAGCTCCCGAAACTCCAGTAGCTGGAAGTGCTTCTGTACCTCCGCCCGTAGGAGGAGAAAATCTGGGCGAGTCAGCAACTCCTCCAAGCACGGATGAGTTTCTTAATTCTGTTTTGGAGCAACAACCTCAAGTTGGTTCCTCGCCTGCAACTACCGAGCCGGCTCCCTCGATACAAACCGAGCCAGCTCCTCCGATCAATCAGCCACTAGAACCCAAAGATGCATCAGCCGACCAGGTCAACGCGCCTCTTCAAGCTCCTCCTGTTCAAACCGATCAAAGTTCACTTTCTCTCGAAGGTCAGATACAAGCTCCAACTCAAAGTGAACCTGCCCCCGCTATGCCTGCTCCGGCTCCAACCGATCCGATGCAAGCTCCACAAACTGAGCAAAGAATTCAAGATGATGTTGCACTCGGCGGTGTACAAGCTGCGCCTGTTGTATCACAAACGCCCCAAGTGCCTCAAAACACTGATGCTCCTGTTTCAGGCGATGTTTTTTCCGATCAGCCTCCCCAGGGTGGCTCGGCTATGAAGAAAATCATCCTAGCGGTTCTGGCACTCGTAATTATCGGTGCTGGATATTATGCTTACACGGCATTTTCCTCATCTTCAAAGCAAGATAATTCGCTTCTTGTGACCGCAACTCCTGCTGCTAATGCTATCAGCGATACAACCACAGGCGACGATGTTCAGAGAAAAACGGATCTTCAAGCAATTCAAGATGCCCTGTTGAATTATTATGCCGGCGCCGGTACGTATCCGGTTTCAAATGAACTTTTGGCGCTCAACAAGAAAGGCAATGTTGTCGAGAAAGCCCTTGTTCCTGAACAGCTTGCCAAATTACCAACAGATCCTGACTCGACAAAATATTACGCTTATAAGTCGGATGGCTTTACTTTCACGCTCTCGGCAGTTCTCGATAATTCAAATGATGCTGAAGCAGTAATTGAAAACGGCAAAGTATTGTATAAGCTGACATCGACCAAAACTACTACACCTGCTTCGGCAGCAACTGCAACGGCTGCCTCGGGAGCAGGGACATATCCGCCCGTACCGCCTGCCGTTGACAGTACGTCAACGGCTACTTCAGTGCCGTCTTCCCTGAACAGTAATTTTTAGCTATAAAAAGAATAAGCTTAAAAATTAAAAAAAGAGGTTAATATGATATATGTTTTGATAGTTCTCGCTGTCGTTGTGTTGTATATAATTGTTGTTTTTAACGGTTTAATAAGCCTAAAAACACGCAGCGAAGAAGCGTGGAGCGATATTACGGTTCAGCTCAAAAGGCGTTACGATTTGATTCCAAATTT
>JBDRAU010000038.1:0-31883 GCA_043823315.1 bacterium | reverse complement strand
TTCTTGTACGAGACCGACCGGAGCTCTCGATAAACGGGCAGCCAGCCCTGGGCCCTGTTATCTTTATTCCGGTGGACCCTGCCGGTCACATGCACATTATCTTAGTTGTCTGGGTCTGGCAGGATGGGAGATGGCAACAGGCTCTAAGTGAGCTCGAAGCGGAGATGAATGATCTTCGCGATCAGATCATGGCAGCAAGGCGGGACCCGCTCGCTGTCGTATAACTGCTCTGGTGCATTCAACAGCTGGAGCGGTCCGTAGACAACGAGCTTTAACAAATCAAAAGTCCCCAAGGAGGACTCAAATGTACGAGCTAGTTGCAAGTCAAGTTCGACCTGAAGCGGCTCTTCTGCGCGACATGATCCTGCAGATCAGGCGGGTTGGAGAGGATCTGCTTCAGGAACCGCTCCGGTTTCCACACCTGATGGTTGTGTTCGAAGACGGACCAACTGGAAGGAAGCTAGACGCTTTTGTCGAGCTGAAGAGATTTGCTAACAACGCTCTTCAGAACGACGTATGGGGCTACACTCTCGGCGAAGATCCGCAGTTCCTTTCAATGGTTCGGCTGGCCCGTGCCGAGCCCGGTGACTATCAGGCGGTTCATGGGGAGCGGCAACGGATCGACGCACTCTCGGACCAGATGGTCCTCGAGTTTCATGAGCGACTTCTGCCGCTGATGATCAGAGCGATTTGTCCAGGGGTTCCCGTTGAAGGTCTTCAGCTCGGACCTCTCTCGCGTGACGGGAGAATCAGGCTGCTCAAGCGAGCTGGTCTGGAGTGCCCGGAAACCGGTGCATATCTGCAGGTACTCTCGGATATGCTCGGTATCGGGTTCTCATCACTCGATGACCTCGACGAATTCGAGATTGTGAGATCCCGCTGGAGCTGGTCTACGCCGTCCAGACACTTCTCCAGCACCCGAAGTGGAAGGAGGGGAATTAGATGAGGTTACCCGAACCGCGGGAACTTGCTGAAGCGCACGCAGTACTGACTCGTCTATCTACGCGCGATGATCTGGGCTGTGAACTGACTGCACGGGAGACGACCACTGGCAATGTTTGCTTTGGTGGTCGGTACATACAGATTGCCGGCACGAGCAGGGCAATCAGTGGGATGGAAGTGTATGTCAGGATCGGTGACCCTGATCAGGTATACCAGACCGACACGACGTCTGGTCCTGGGTGGCTGGAGCGATCACTTCGAGTTCTCCCCCTTGCCTTCGTGAGTATGAACATGCTGAACGAGATCACCAGGGCGCTAGAAGCTGTCGAAGGGGCTTACCCAGCCCCGGAGTGAAGCACAGCGCTATCAAGGGCCGCCCTTCGGGGCGGCCCTTTCTCTTTCTAAATTCCTATTCACCAAGTCTCTACTCTGGGAGTGGAAGTTCGGTGAACGGCTCACCATTGAGCCGTTCAGGAATGACCCCCTTTTCTTATCAGGTTGAAAATGCTAATATCAAACCAATGAAATCAATCCTTCAAACCAAAGAGTGGGCGGATTTTAAATCAAAGTTTGATTTTGAAATTATTGAATTTGATAATCATTTTATTCACAAAAGGTCTCTTCCGTTTAATCAAAATTTTCTCTATCTTCCTGAAGTAGCCGCCAAGGATTTTTCGGCCAGCTCGATCGAGGAGCTTAAAAAAGTAACTAGTGAGCAGAGTTCGATTTTCGCGCGTCTTGAGCTTATCGACGAGTTTTCGGATAATGCCCATAAGCTTCTGCGGACGCTGGGATTTCAAAAGGCCTTTGAAGAGCTTCAGCCAAAATGGCGCCACGTGATTGATCTAACTCCAACAAGAGGAGAGATTTTGGCGCAAATGAAGCAAAAAGGCCGATACAATATCAAACTCTCCGAACGCAAAGGCGTTAAAATCGATCAATACGCTCTTTCTGAAATCGACAAAAAACGTCTGAAATTTTTCTATACTCTTTACCTTGAAACGGTCAAAAGAGAAGGTATCACCGGAAGAAGCTATGAATATTTCGAAAAATTAGTCGATAGTTTCAAGGAAACCGATTATTTCAGTTTCTATATTGCCTCTTTTAAAAACGAACCGCTCTCCGGAGCGCTGGTTAGTTTTTATGATAAAAATTCGCTTTATCTTTACGGCGGATCATCCCGCCAGCACTCCGAAGTAATGGCGCCGTATTTGATGCACTGGCAAATTATGGCGGATGCCAAAGAGCGGGGGATGACCAGCTACGACATGCTCGGACGTTCTCCTGTGGAGCTTCCGACGAGCGGAACTGTCGGGATCCCGACCGGCTCCTCCGGCCGAAGCGTCGGAGGAAGCGTCGGGAAAAACCATAAATGGGCAGGAGTAACCCGCTTCAAAGAGCAGTTCGGTGGAAGAGCGGTTGAAATTTTGGGCAGTTACGACTACATTAATAAACCAGTTTGGTACAAACTATTTCGGATAGCGGAGAAAATGAGAAGGAAATAGTTTGTAATAACAAATTTCTAATTCCTAATGTCTAATAAAATATCAAATGAAAAAATTAAAAATTGAGAATTTGAAATTATATGACTCGGGCAATATTATTGTTCGAGCTTGTCGCGTTTCGGGGGTGGAACCCGAAACTAATCTGTTCCTTCTCGATTCGCTAGTGCTCACTCGAAGAATAAAGGAGTTTTACATAAGCTGTGAAATTAATAATTTTGTTAGAAAATACCTGCCCGCCATCGCTTCACGGTTCAGTTGTTGGCAGGCGGGGTAATTAGATATTAGAAATTTAAATCATGTCAGTAAAAAATTATATAAGAGATCGTTTCCCCGGCTTTGTTTTATGGACACACAAACTGCGTGGGGTATTAGCATATTATCTTAATGGTATGCCCTCGAAGCGATTAAAGGTGATTGGAATAACTGGAACAAACGGCAAGACAACGACTTGCCACTTAATAACCAAGATTCTCGAAGAATCGAATCAAAGAGTTGGTATGCTTTCGACTACTACTTTCAAAATTGCAGATGATGAGTGGGTCAACAAAACCAACATGACTTCGATGAGTCCGTTCAAGACGCAGAGTTTGCTAAAAAAAATGGTCAAGGCCGGCTGCTCGTACGTGGTTATGGAAACTTCGAGCCACGCCATTAAGCAATATCGCAACTGGGGAATTAGATATATTGCTGTCGGGATGACCAATGTCACGCATGAGCATCTTGATTACCATGGATCTTTTGATGATTACGTCAAAACAAAAACAACGCTATTTTCAAGAGGTCCTAAAGTGGCAGTAGCCAATATGGACGACCCTAATTATAAAAAATTTCTCATCTACTCTGCCCAAAAACACCTGACTTATTCTCAAGAGAAGAAAGCTGACATCACTGCTCGAAAAGTTTTACCAAGCCCAGACGGAACGATTTTTACTTTAGCCACTCCCACTTATCAGGAAACAATCGATTTACATCTGCCGGCGCTTTTCAATGTTTCAAACGCGCTTTGCGCCGCGGCGGTTTGTTATGGTCTTGAGGTTCCGTCAATCGCAATTAAAAAAGGACTTGAAGCGGTTAAAAACATTCCTGGGCGGCTGGAAAAAGTTGAGCGCGGACAGGATTTTACGGCAATTATTGACTATGCCGTAACGCCTGACTCGCTCGAAAAATTATACTCAACATTGAAGCCCGGTGTTCGAGGCAAAATGATTGCGGTACTTGGCTCTTGCGGAGATCGCGACAAGACCAAGCGTCCGATTATGGGGTCGGTTGCAGGACGGCATTGCGACTTGGTAATTGTGACCGATGAAGAACCCTATACAGAAGATCCACAGGAAATTATCGAACAAGTTGCCTCTGGTGTTCCGCGGGGCAAAAAAGGCGAGATGAAACTCAACGAAAATTTTTTCAAGATTTCTGACCGTCGCGAAGCAATCAGTAAAGCATTGAGTCTGGCAAAAAAGGGCGACTTGGTAATTATTACCGGCATGGGCGCGCAAGAGTTTAGAGTTGTAGGTAACAAGAAAGAACCATGGAATGAAAGAAAAGTGATCGAAGAAGAACTAGGCAAACTTGGCTTCGCCAAGTGAGTCCATAAAGTTCATAAAGTTTGTAAAGTTCATAAAGTATATACCGAGGAAAGAAAGTTCATAAAGTAAATGCAAATTAAACAATTCGAAGATATTATCGCTTGGCAAAAATCAAAAGAACTAACTACTGATTGTTACAAAGTATTTGTTGGTTTAAGGGATTTTTCTTTTAGGGATCAGATTTTGCGTGCGGCGATCTCCATTATGAATAATATTGCCGAAGGATTTGAGCGAAGAAGTAATAAAGAATTTAAGAATTTTTTGTTTATCGCTAAAGGCTCCTGCGGTGAGGTTAGGTCTATGCTTTATATGGCATTAGAGTTAAAATATGTTTCAGGTACGCAATATAACAACTTAAACGATAAGAGCTTGGAAATATCTAAAATACTATCGGGTTTTATTAAAAAATTATAACCTTATAAACTTTATGAACATTTAACTTTATGAACTATCCTGGCCACTTACATCCCTCAACGCAAATTCTGCGCGAGATAATAAGTTTTTTTGAAGAGCTCGGTTTTTCTGTTTATGAATCACCCGAGGTTGATGACGAATGGCATAATTTTGATGCCTTAAATGTCCCAGCGGATCATCCATCCCGCGACGAACAGGATACTTTTTATCTAAAGGACGGGCGGGTTTTGCGGACTCATACTTCAAATAATCAAGCTAGGGCTGGTAAAGAAATTACTCCACCGATAAAAATTGTTGTGCCGGGAAAATGTTTTAGAAACGAGGCCACCGATGAAACGCACGAGACGACTTTCTTTCAACTTGATGCGCTTTATATCGATAAGAATGTCAAAGTTGGACATCTGTTTTGGGCGCTTGAAATGATTTTAAAAAAATTGTACGGCGAAAAAGTCGAATACAGAATGCGTCCGCACCATTATCCGTTTGTAGAGCCGGGTTTTGATGTTGATATCAAGCGGGGCGAGAGGTGGCTCGAAGTGCTTGGTAGCGGCATGGTTCACCCGAAAGTTTTGAAAAACATGGGACTTGATCCGGAAGTCTATAGTGGTTTTGCCTTTGGTCTTGGCCCTGACCGTATGATGATGCAAAAACATAAAATCCAAGATATCCGCCAGGTTTGGCAGAGCGATTTAAGATTTTTGAGGCAATTTTAATGAGTTCATCAAGTTCGAAAGTTAGTCAAGTTCGTAAAGTAGAGATATACAAGGGATCGAAAATTTTACTTGATAAACTTGAAAAACTTTATAAACTTTTAACTCGAATATGAAATATTCTTATAATTGGTTAAAGGATTATTTAAAGACTGACAAATCGGAATCGTGTCATTCCGAGCTTGTCGAGGAATCTGTGGCGGATGCCTCCTCACATTCGCGAGAGATCCTTCTAGGTAGATTAGGTTTGCGCTCCACTCGCAAACCGCAGGATGACGTAAAAGTGGCCAAAGAAATAGGCAAGATTATTGCTGCGCTTGGATCTGATGTTGAAGATGTTCGGGATGTTTCCGGCGATACGGTTTTGGATCTGGAGATAACCCCAAATCGCGGCGATCTTTTGTCGCACTTCGGCATGGCACGGGACATCAGTGCTTATTTTGGCGCAAAACTCGTCAAACCGTCCGTTTATTCTTCGAGTGATCCTGAGCTTATCGAAGGAGAATCGAGAAGCATAGATAGTTTGGCGTTTACAGAATTCGCCAGTTCCACCCTGGCGAAGCTCCCGCCAAACGCAACATGCTCGAACAATAGTCAAGATATCGGTATCGAAATCAAGTCCGACAAGTGCTCGCTTTATTCGGCTGTGGTTATCAAGGGCGTGAAGGTCAAAGAATCTCCTGATTGGCTAAAAGAACGGCTCATAGCCAGCGGAGCAAAACCGATCAATAACATTGTTGACGTCACAAATTACATCATGCTTGACCTTGGTCATCCACTACATGCTTTTGATTTAAACAAAATTACCCCCTCTGCTTGCCCCGCGAAGCTCGAAGAGCGAAGTGGGGTCATCTCGAACGCAGATACCCCTTCTGTCATTGCGAGCGAAGCGTTTTGTCATTGCGAGCGAAGCGAAGCAATCTCTTCCCATCATTCTGTTTCTCCCTCTGTCATCCCGAGCGAAGTCGAGGGATCTAATCCATCAAAAAGAAAAATCATCGTCAAAGAAATTGAAAATGACATGGACGCGGTTACTCTTGATGGGGAAGCAAGAGTTCTGCTTCCTGAAATGCTCGGAATCTGGGATAGCAAGCAACCGATCGCGATTGCCGGCGTGATGGGATTAAAAAACAGCGAGGTAGATGAAAAAACAACCGACATAGTTTTAGAGGCAGCGGTTTTTGACAGAAAGTCGGTTAGAAAAACCGCTAAGCTTTTAAATTTAAAAACAGAGGCGAGCGCCAGATTTGAACGGGGAGTAGATGCCGAAGGTGTTCAATATGCGATTGACAAGGCGGCAAAATTAATTCAGGAAATTGCTGGTGGTATCAATTATACTTCGAGCGTAGTCGAGAAGAGTGAAGCTTCTCCACAAGGTCGAAGTGTAAATGGTTTTTCTTCGAGCGAAGTCGAGAAGTACATACTGAAAATCGAATACGACAAAATAAATTCTTACGCTGACCTAAATTTAGAAAACAAAAAGATTGATGAAATTTTAGAAAATTTAGGTTTTGAGATCGACGGAGCCACGGCAACAATTCCTTCGTGGCGTCACGACATTGCCATTTGGCAGGATTTAGCGGAGGAAGTTTATCGTATCAACGGGATTGAAAAAATAGAAAAAATTCCTCTGCCGGAGCTTGATAAGCCCACACCCTCTGATTATCACAAAAAAGAGAAAATCAAAGATTATTTAGTTGAGCTGGGGCTTGATGAATCGATTAGCTATACTTTTCTCTCGGATGAAGATGTAACAGCGGCAAAGATTGATGCATCTGATTTGCTCGAGGTTGCCAATCCCGTGCAGGAAGAAAACCGTTATTTGCGAAATTCTCTGATTCCAGGGCTTCTAAAATCAGTTTCGAAGAATCCCAGTTTTGATGATATCGAACTTTTTGAGCTTGGAAGTGTGTTTTCTGGTCAGGAAGAATGGATGAATTTGGCGATAGTAACTTCTGGTAAATCGGCGCGACCAGTCGAAAAACTGGTTGAATCTATTTGTGGAAGGTTCAATTTCGACAAAGATGCCTTCAAGATTTATGAAATTCCCCAAGAAGAATTAAAGCGTTTCAAGATAAAAAAACCGAGTGTTCAAGTAGCTGAGGCGAAAATCAGCGATTTACTCAAAATGGGGAAGTTTGACGATTTAGGTTTGCTGGTTAATAAAAATAAATCGCAATATCGTCCGATTTCAAAGTTTCCGGCGGTCAAAAGAGATTTGGCTTTTGTTATTGATAAAAATATTGAATCAATTGAAATTCGCGCTTCGATACTCGAAATTGCGTCGAAGGTGATATTGGCTGAAATTTTTGACGAATTTGAATCTGACAAATTAGGCAAAGATAAAAAATCAGTTGCTTTTCATATTTGGCTTGAGGACCAGAAAAAGACACTTTTGGATTCGCAAGCGGATGAAATTATTTCAAAAATTGTTGATGAGTTAAAAGAAAAGTTTGGAGCAGAACTAAGAAGCTGAGATATGCATTTTTGTCTGCCCTGAGCGGGTTTGTGGGTGCTTCTGCGGGGTGGAACCGCAGAATAATGACCCGCAAACCTAATGTCCCTCGCGCGGCAATCTCATCTACTTGTCATCTCGACCGCTTCCCGCCGTGGCGATCTCTTGGATTGCTTCGAATACTCGCAATGACACATATTTTTTCAAAAGTGGGGAGAAAGAAAACGGCTCAGTCCTGAGGACTGAGCCGTTGTGGATTACGGGGGAGATGTAGTTATACTTTCCCCGCCATGAGATTCGGGGTGGTAACTACTCGGGTCCTACGTAATCCTTGCCGTAGTCTTCCGCTAGGGCTTGGGCAGCAGCTGTCTGTGCTTCTGCGCCTCGTAGTGCAATGATCGACTCAATTATCGGATCAAGCAGACGGAAGACGCTGCCGAGGTCGCCAGTCTCGGTGTTGTTGGCGATCGCGATCGCCTCATCAATGGATTTGTCGTTGAGGTATCGGGCAATCACAAAGGCCATTGCTGCCATCGCCCCGTTGAGAGCTTTGAGGTGCTGAGCGGGTTCGCATCCGGCATTCTGGCTCAGATCAGACATCTTATTCTCCTTCCGCGCTAGGCGGTGGGTTCATGTACAGGTTCGTCATCAACCGGTTCTGGAATCGGAACGAGCGGTGAACCGGGCACTCGAGCGTTGACCATCGTTGAACACTTCCAGCAAGTTCCGAGCAAATGAACAGGTCCGCCACCGGAGGAATTGCTGAAGATGTCGATGACATCATGCTTCCCTCCAGCGGGGCAAACCCCGACAAACACTTTCTTGGCCATGTCATGCCTCCTAGTCAATCTTGATGTGCGCGACCGCTTTCGCGGTGTCACGGACCAGCTCGGTCATGAATTGCTCATGTCTCTCTTCTTCGGCCATGTCTGGATCATGCCAGCTCTTATTGGAATTGATCGTGAAGGCAATAGCGAGTGCCATCTGACCATCCCAGTAGTGCGTGGCAAAGAGAGTGTGATCCTTGTCTTCGTCAGGAGGAGCGATCAACCTTCGTACTTCTGCAGCCAGGTATGGAAGTTTGTTCCCCTCGAGGAGACCGCGTAGGATGTTAGGATCCTTGATGATCTGATCTCTCCAGAAGCCTTGGAGCTTATCCTCTCCGCCCTCGCGGAATGCTTTTTCCGTTCCGGACAGGATTTGAAACAGACTGTTGCCGTTGTTCATTTTCGTCCGATCAACATTTCCTCTCTGCATCTCCTACCTCCCTGTCAAGTTTCACCTATTATGCAAGGGTTTAACCCTTGCAACGTGTTTTGCAATAGGTAAGAGAAAATAGTAGCAAATTGTTGAATAAGAATCAACAATTTTAGTTTATAAAGTGACACTACTGTGTCATCCTCGAGCCGGAAGAATTCCGACGCCTGCCTGCCGGCAGGCAGGTCGGGGATCTAAGATTGTCATCGGTAGGCGATTTTTTAATAAGCGAACCGCGAGGCTCAGACTCGAGGAGCCGGCAGGCGATACATTCGGGCAGGTATTTCGGAATCTAGATTCCTGATCCTGTTTCGAGTACGAACCGGTCCGGAATGACATGGGATTTTGGAGTCTTATACTTTACGAACTTTAGAACTTTATAACTTTGTAACTCTTGTAAAAGCTAAATTGTCAAATTAATTAATTGTTATATGATGAATTCATGACAGAAAAGCCAAAGATAATTCTGATTGATGGCAATGCGATTTTGCATCGGAGCTATCACGCGATGCCGCGATTTGAGGTAAATGGAAAATTAGTCAATGCGATTTACGGGTTTATCTCGATTCTTTTTTACAATATCTCGCGCTTTGAGCCGAAGTATCTGGCGGTTGCTTTTGATGTCAAAGGCCCGACTTTTCGTGATGAGATTTTCAAAGAATATAAAGCCAAACGCATTAAACCTCCGCAAGAATTTTATGATCAGATTCCGGAAGTTTGGGACTTTGTCCGCACAATGGAGATTCCACTTTTGACCAAAGAGGGATTTGAGGCAGACGATGTTATCGGCACTATCTCCAAACGAATAAACGGTGATTTAGGAGAGGGTGAGATAATTATCGTTACCGGTGATCAGGACACATTGCAATTAGTGGACGACCGAACCTTCGTCGCGATGCCGGCGATGGGTAAAACACAGGAAACGGTTTATGACTCCTCAGCGGTGATCGGCAAGTTCGGCTTAGCTCCCGAAAAAATCATCGACTACAAAGCGCTTTCGGGGGATTCGTCAGATAATATTCCCGGCGTTCGCGGTATCGGACCCAAGGGTGCAGGTGGGCTTTTGAGAGAATTTGGTTCGGTTGAGAAGATTTATGAGTATTTAGAAAAGTCCGATAATACTAAAATCAAGCCTAGAATTGCCAATCTTCTTTTAGAAAATAAAGATGCGGCTTTTATGAGCAAAAAGTTGGCGACGATTAAAACGGATGTGCCGCTTGATTTTAAACTATCAGAAGCGAAGCTTCATGATTTTGATGAAAAAAAGGTTACCGAATTTTTAGAAAAATTTAGATTTCGATCTCTAATTAAACGAATGCCGATCTCCAAACGTACTAACGGGCAACAGGAATCTCTTTTTTAGTTCATAAGGCGTCATTGCGAGCCCGAAGGGCGCGGCAATCTCATCAAAAGATTGCTTCGGAGTACCTCGCAATGACAGAAATGTATAAACTTTTCACTTTACGAACTTAGTGATTTGCGTTACGTTTGTAATGGTCGAGAAACGGTCGTAACTGTATACTAAATTCTATATTCTCAAACTAGATCTCTCGATACTTCGTTTGGTTTGGGTTCCACCCCCAAACCTGGTCGAGATGACAAGGAGCACGCTTGATACTTTTTTTCTACGGTCCCAATGATTTTTTGCTAAAGCGTAAGTTGCGCGATCTTAAGGATAAGTACCAAACCGCGTCCAAGGGTTCTTTTGATTTGGTTACGCTCGAAGGGGAAGGGCTCAGCCTTGAGAGTTTTACTTCACAGGTTCAGACAATGGCGCTTTTCGCCGCGACGCGGCTCATTGTTATTAACCAAATTTTCGATGCTCACAAAGAAGTTCAAAACGAGATCAAGGAATATTTACCCAGTATTAGCCAGTCGGCGGTAGTCGTTTTTGTCCACGTCGGCGAGCCGGACAAGCGCTTTTCTCTTTTTAAAGCGCTCAACAAACCCAAAATAAGTCAGTATTTTACAAAAATAGAATCGGGGGAACTTAACCGTTTTACTCTTGATTTAGCCACATCTTATGGCGGAAAGTTCGAAAACGGAGCGCTTTCATATTTGATCGAATCGGTCGGCAGCGATCTTTGGCAGATTTCAAACGAAGTCGAGAAACTGACTACTTACAAGGGCAATTTGCCGATTACGAGAGAGGACATTGATTTGCTGGTAAGCAAAAATCTCTTTGCCAATGCCTTTGCGCTTGCTGATGCGATGACGAGTGGTGATAAGACGAGAGCTTTTCGCGAGCTTGATGCTCTTATTTCTAGCGGCGAGATGCCTCTTAAAATTTTAGGAGCGATCAATTATCAGTTTCGCCTCATTGCTCTGATCAAAGACGAGCTCGAGCAAAATCACTCTTCTTACGAGATCGCCGGAAGGCTAAAGATTAGACCATTCCAAGTCCAAAAAGCGATCGGTTTTGCCAAAACGGTTTCGTGGCAAGAGCTCTCTAAAATTTACGAGCTCCTCTTAGCTATGGATGAGAGCGCCAAAACTGGTAAAATAGAACCAGAAGAAGCCCTTAAGGAGCTGGTTTTGGAAGTTTAGTTTGAGGGTTAGAAAATATATTCTTCGAGCGATCCTGCTAAGGTGGGAGAATCGAGAAGCAGGAATGTTCTCGACAACCTGCCTGTCGGCAGGCAGGGCTCGAACAATAATATATTCTTCGAGTGAGCTGAAAGCGAGTCGAGAAGTTCTAGATCCCGAAACAAGTTCGGGATGACACGGGCATCAGTTCTCGACAAGCTCGAACAATACATGCTTCCAACTAACGGGAAAAAATGAACATTGGAATTTATTATCGCAAACTTTTCTTTTTTGCCTTTTTGGGGCTAGTTGTCTTTGGCGTAGGTAAAGTCGTCGGGTCGGGTTTCAGTTTTAATTTTAACCGTTCCATAGAAGCTTCGATCAATGAGGATTTGCCCAACGAATCCAAGAAGCTTGATAATTTCATTATGACTATTGAGCTTCAAAAAGACGGCTCGGCTCAAGTTGGGGATGAAAAAATGCAACTCGTCAAACCGACCAGAAACAATCTCGACGAGATGAGGTTTTTGATTTTCGACAAACCGCGGCTGTCGCATCAAACGGCGGAGGTCAAAGTGGTTTTGCCCGAGCCCCTCGAGCGGCTTGCTGAGGATCCCCAGATTATCGCTATTCACGGCGCTTCTCCTGAAAAAACGACTTTCGAAAATAACACCATCACCTATAAAGCCCGCGACATTATGGAAAGCTCAACCGTTACAATCGTAGCGAAGTTTCAAAAAGGGTATTTTGCTCTTCCTGGCAAACAAGAATTAAACCGCACGATCGACGCTATACCGGGATTGGTTTGGTTCTTTGGCGGGATAATTTTGCCGCCCATTGCTCTCATTCTTCTCTTTACTATGTTTTTCGGCTCGCGCTTTCAACTTAAAAAAAGAAAAATTGCCGGATTTAGGAATGCTCCGCCGAAGCTGATTTCTCCGGCGCTCGCCAGTATTTTGTATCACGGCCATGTCACTCCTAGGGCGATAATGGCGATGCTGATAGACCTCGGGCGCCGAGGATTTATAGAAATTTACAACAAGGGCGACGACTTTTATATCTACCGCCATCAGGTCACAAAAAGGCTAGCCGCGACGCTTGATAAGTCCGAATTTTACCTACTCGATAAAATTTTTCTGCCAAAGCAAAAAAAAGTTGATAATGTCGATGTCGAGGAGAGAATTGCCCGCCACATTTTCTCGCGAAAAATTGCTTTGGTTTTCCTCGATATTTACAACGACGGAGGAAATTTCGGCTATTTCAAAAACAATCCCTTTTATATCCACCTTAAATACCGGATGATCGGGATTCTAACTTTCTTCATCGGGCTGACGGGATACATTATTTTTGCCGTCTTTTCGCCAGATCCCAAGTTCATCCTCTTTTTGTGGATCGCGCTGGTGATCATGGGGATGATAATGGTCAATTTGGCTCCTGCCTTGACCGGTTTTTCTCCCAAGGGCGAAGCGGAGCGGGATGAGTGGATAAAGTTTAGAAATTTTTTGACGGAGCCAAAATTGATCGAGGGATACGATGAATATTTTGAAAAATACCTGCCCTATGCAGTCGCCCTTGGCGCCGAGGCCGAGTGGGCGGGGCGATTTGCCAATGCAAACTTCGCCATGCCGAAGTGGTATGGCTTTTCAGGTGATATCGAGGGAGTTGAAAATTTTGCCAAGAGTTTCTTGCCGGTTTTGCAGATTATTTCAAATGAACTAACCGCTTCGAGCGATCCGTTGGTGCGTTAACGTTCATATCATCCCGCACGGCTTTTTCCCGCTGTCATCCTCGAGCCGAATGTAATTCGACAGCTTGTCCCGCACTGGATGCGGGATCGGGGGATCTAGGTTCTTACTTTCGTGAAAAGAACACAAGGATAAAGTAGCCTGTCATTGCGAGCTTACTGGCGTGGCAATCTGACTCGCAGGGTCATCCCGACCAGGTCTGGGGAAGAGCTCAAACTTCAGTTTGCTCTAACACGCTAAAGCGTGGTCTCCAGCACTCGAGGGAGCCCAGACTTTAGTCTGTTTGACTCTTCTCTCTGTTATCCCGCACCTAACCCTCTGTCATCCGCGAAAGCGAGAATCCACGGGATAAACTCCAGCGGGAATCTATGGGGTGAATTAATCGAGAGATCTCTCTATGCGCTTCGCTTAGTCGAGATGACAGTTGATAAGCATTTTAAAAAAAAGAGGGCACCCCGCGTATTGCTACGCGGGGTGCCCGTTGTTGTATGCTCGAACTACTCGGAATCATTTGCATGTCCCACTAGATGGGCAACGGCCGCCGTCCATCTCACGTTCCAAGTCACGGATGGCCATTTCCGCGGATATCTCGCGGTAGAGCCCCTGCTTGCGATGGCAGATCGGAAGACCATGGACCCAGACGTTTCCGTTCTCGCTGACGAAGATCTCGTCACCGTTTATCTGGGTCTTCCATGACTTCACGACCCCATCGGTCGAGAATTGCCATTCAAGCTCGGGATTCCGAAGCTTTCTGCAAAGCGCTCGTTTCTCGCCCCAACTCCACTGACCGGTCAGGTGCTTGTAGAGTCTGCTGGCGCCACAGGTCGGTTTGGTGTCTACGAAGAGCCCTCCCCACCTGCCGAGCTCCTGGTCCGCGCACTGGACGGAAACACGACCGAAGCTCGTTTCCGTCTTTAGCACGAAGTCGTACCACACATCCTCGATAAATTCGCCCCTTGCCCACGCCGACAGGGGCTGCTGCATCAACCAGTGAAGCAATTCGTATCTCTGTATCCTATTCATCTCCGGCCTCCTTAGCCGTTGGGCGCTTGTCTGCTAGCTGTATTCCTCGACTTCTTCCTTGCTAAGGGCATGTCTCCAGAGGAGATCTACATAGGTCCACAGATCCTCCTCATTCTTGGAGATGAGCTTGCCGTTTACGTAGAGCCGGTACTCTGGCTCTTCTTCTGGGTGTTTGACCTGTGCCACGCGGACCTGATCACCGTTGAGATCGGTGATGTAGCTCAGGCCGTTCTGTTGCCACGCATCACACGCAAGACGCTGTAATCGCGCGCGAAACCGGTTCATATCCCAGCAGCTCCATTTGCCGATGAGATAGTTGTACAGCCCGCTCGCCCCGCAGATCCGCTTGTCATTGACATAGAGTCCAGCTTTTGCGCCATCCTCGCAGTCCTCGCACTTGACACTGATGTGTCCATACACGGGGTGCTCTAGGGTGAAGTCGAAAGTCATTCCTTCTTCATCCTTCTCGAACTTGCCCCACGCTGATACCGACGCCTGAAGCAGTTCTGCGAGCAGTTTGTGCCTTCGTAGCCAATTCATCTCGGTCTCCTTGAGCCGTGATTTCTGAAACCTATTTTGTAAAAGAGCAGAAGAGTAAATCCTACTTTATTTTGCTTAAGTAGTCAAGAGGACAGGTATTTTTCATTTTTTATTGATTGACCGATTGAATTATTAAACTATTTTAAAATGCCGCCGTAGGCGGTTCCGTTAACAAAAGTATGATTTTGCGGTTCATGGAAAGCCGGAACTGATTATCAGTTCGATACGCAGTGAGAACTGAATGAATTCCGGATGGCAGCTTCCACAGAAAGAAAAAGCATGCTTTTGAGCGAGCAATGAGGTGGGGTTGTAGGGGTAGGAAAACCGCTTTGCAAGTAGGTTCTCTTACCCCTACATAAAAATGGCAGCTTCTAGCTGCCTAGATCCCGCATCAAGAGCCAAAGGCTCCCCTTCGGGGTGCGGGATGACACAAACGCGAGCTACTGCTCGCAGAAAAAATCTTTTTAAACAACTCCACCTGCTATAATATAAATATGAACAAAAGCGTAATCTATTTCGCTAATATTGCTTATGAGCTCGGCAAATGGGCATTTGTTATAATTTTAATCGGTACGCTTCTTCATTTTTTTGTAGTAACAATTTTTGTCATTTCCGGTCCTTCGATGGAAACAGATTTTCATGACGGGCAAATCGTGGCGGTTTCACGAATCGGGCTTTTTACAGGGGCTTATAAGCGCGGCGATCCGATGGTGATCAAATTTCCGGGGGATCCCGAGCACAAAAAGTACATCAAGCGGTTAATCGGTCTTCCCGGGGAGACAATCGAGATCAAAGACAATAAAGTTTTCATAAACGGCAAACAGATCGTTGAACCATATATCAAAGCGGTCGGCGAGGAATACCTTCCGTATTATTATGAAGATCCCACGTGGGAGAAGGAAGCCAAAGCTCTCCACGCAAAGGGTCAGGCTCTTGTCAAACCAGACCAAAAAATTTCGCTTGGCGATGATGATTATTTTTTAATGGGCGACAATCGCGAAAACTCAAACGACTCTCGCAAATGGTATGCGGCCTCAAAATCCGACATGGTCGGTCCGGTCAGGTTTGTTTTAGGGCAAATTGTAAATAAAAAAGACTGTCTAGGTGTGTGTCTGCCGAGTTTCACTATCAAAGATTGGGGTCCGACCGTAAATCCGTATTACGGAAGCTAATTTTTTTAATTGACGATTTTGTAAATTTGGACTATAGTTGTGAGCTAGGTTCTTGAGAACCTGCAAACTTCTACTCGTGTAGTTTGCGAGCAGGGGAGCACCTTGAGAGTCAGTGGGCAAAATGTCCAAGGAACTGACTCAAAGGAGAGCTGTGACGATGTTCATCGTAGTACTGGTCGTGATGATCGTGCTGACGCTGGCCGAGCTCTTTGCCATTGTTGGGGCGACCGTCCTCTGGGCTCGTGGCAACCATACCCGCGCCAAGCTGGGGATGGACCGCAGGGGGTCTGTCTGGATCTTCCCGATACTGGTCTTCTTCGTGGGCATGGGGTGGGTTTTCGTATCATGCATGGGCGGTTACATACCGATCGGTATTATCGCCCTAGTTGTGTGGACGGTGCTTCGTAGCATCTTACCGGTTTCGGACTTTCCGGGAGTGTACGACAAGGACCGGAAGCCGGTCAAATCACCATGTGGCTGGGAGAGCGACGGTGGTACTATTGCCTACTATCCCGGCCATACGAGCTGGGATACGACCAGTCATGGTCTGTTCGAGTATCGCGCGTTCAAGAGCGGTCAGACCATATACTATGCCGAGCGGACCATTTACGGCTACGATGTCACCATGCCGCTCGAGATCACCGGCTTGCCGGACTATTGGCTTGAATTCGACGTGGCAGTTGTCCGGGAAGAAACGCTACTCGAGCGACTCGTGGAGGAGCAGCTCACTGCGCGGCCGCTGTCACCCGGTGAAGGCCGCGAGGCCTGCATCGAACACTTACAGGGGGTGCTGACAGACGTTGCTCGAGTATTCCTCGCTTCGGAGCGGACAGACGTGCAAGTCTGCTTCAAGCAATCAACGGTCAGACCACCCGCCGTCCGGCGCTCGCTGGGCTGATCGGCGAACACCAAAGGGCGCCCCTGTCGTATGACGGTGGGGCGCCCTTTTCCGTCACTGAAAAATAGTTCTTATTTTGCGGCTATTTTCTTAGCTAACCGGCTCTTCAGACGAGCGGCTTTGTTTTTGTGAATATAACCCGTTTTGGCAGCTTTGTCCAAAACGCTTTGCGCTTTCTCAAGATCTTTGGCCGTTTTGGTTTTCTTCTTTACTTCAGCAATGGCTACTTTTTTCTTCAGATTGATTTTTTGTCTTTTGCGCGACTGTTTTAGCGCTTTTTTGGCTGATTCTATAATTGGCATAAGCACAACTCCGCTCCTATCCCGCCGTGGCGGGATCAGGAAGCCCCTTCACCTGACGCACTGCAATAACAGAAGGTAGTTCGTTTTGCAGTAAGGCTTTAGCGGGGTGGAACCGCTAAATAATCCTTCATCTCAATACTATCTGGTGTGGGGCGGTTACTTTTTTACTCCCGAACTATAACTGATTTTTCCCTTCTTTACAAGTGTTGACATGGGAGGGGGGTTTTGATATTCTAAATCCTTAAAACATTTTATGGATCAAACACTTTCACCCAAACAACAGGCAGTCGACCTGATTACAAGAGCACAGGATATTTTGATTGTATCGCATCGCAATCCCGATGGCGATTCACTCGGTTCAACACTGGCTCTCTCGTTAATTTTGGAGAAAATCGGCAAAAAAACAACCATGGCCTGTCCCGACGTACATGGTCAAATTTTTTCATTTCTGCCCAAAATAAGTGACATTTTACAAAAAATAAACACTTCCAAGGACTTGGTCATCTCGGTTGATTTGAAAAATGCGAAGCTTGGAAAGCTTGGTTATAAGAAAATCGAGAAAGAAAACAAAGTCGAGATCTTAATTACTCCAGGAGATGGCCGCTTTGAAGAGAGTGACGTTTCTTCTCAGATTAAAGGGGCGAAATATGATTTAATAATTTCGCTTGATACTCCCAACCTTGAACGGCTTGGATCGCTCGCCGAACCGGCCGATGTTTTTTACGAAGTTCCGGTTATTAATATCGATCATCATCCTGCCAACGAGCGTTTTGGCAAGGTAAATTGGGTTGAGCTGGTTGCTACCTCGACTGCCGAGGTTCTGGTCTCCTTGATTGAGGCCTTGGGTAAGGACAAACCGCTTCTTGACGAGCAAGTTGCAACCTGTTTGCTGACCGGTTTAATTTACGACACTTCGAGTTTTCAAAATGTTAACACCACTCCAAAATCGCTAACAGTTGCTGCCCAGTTAGTGGCCGCCGGTGCCAAACAGCAGGAAATAATCAAAAATCTATACAAGACAAAATCGCTTGAGACGCTCAAGCTTTGGGGTGTAATTTTGCAGAAGGTTCAGGAAGACAAAGAGGGAAGATTTATCTACTCTGCTGTAAATAAGGAAGAGATTCAGGAAACTGGATCCGACGAGGGGGCAATCGGCGGGATTTTGGATGAGCTTTTGAAATCTGCCACAGATGTTGATTTTGCCCTGCTTTTGTCGGAGCGCGAGGGTCAAGTTCATGGTTCGCTTCGATCGATTGCCAAGGGCGTTGATGTTTCGGCGGTCGCAGATCTTTTTGGCGGTGGCGGACACGAGGTCGCTGCGGCTTTTAGAGTCGAGGGAAACTTGATAGAAAAACAAGAATTAATTCTTTCCAAAATCAGATCTTCGAGAGCTTCGGGAGATCAACCAAAGAGTGAGGTGGAGGAGAAAGTAGAGGAGAAAGTTGAAGCAAAACCAACCGAAGAACCGAAATCTGAGGTTGTAGAAGAGGGAAAACCAGCCGAGGAAAAACCGGCCGAAGAAGAACCAAAACCCGAAGTTATAGAAGAGAAAGCTGAAACCGAAAAAGCTCCGACAAGTGAAGTTGCCGAGGAAGAAAAACCCAAAACGGAAGAAAAGCCCGAAATGAAAGAAAAACCAGCCGAGTCCCAAAAGGACGAATCCGAACCAAAATCGGAGCTAAAACCGGAGGTGAAAGCAGAAAGCACTGAACCAACCAAGGGTAGCAATGAGGACGCAGACGGAATTTTTAGTTTCTCAACTCAAATCCCGAAATCAAGCGACGCAGTGGAGCCGACAGAAACACCTCCTCCGTCCCCGCCACCGGAGACAAATTCTGATTCGCTAACAAAATGGTAATCGAGCTTGAAAAACGGCTTGATATGAGGTATAAAGAGTAAAGGGAATTAACTGAAAGCGAGAAAATGGCAAAAGAGAAAAAACAAACCAAAACTGTGAAACCAAAAACTGTAAAGAAAACCACAAAAAAAGCCGCCCCAAAAGTGACTAAAATTTCTAAGTCACCAAAACAAGCAAAGTCTGTAAAAGCTCCTGTTGCTGAAGTAAAAGTTGCCAGGGAAGTTGAAAAAACAGTTGCAAAAAAAGCTAAGATAGCTAAAAAAACCATCAAAAAAGTAGCTCCTGGCGTTGATACAGGTTCTGTTGAATTTCAAATCAGCAATTTCTCGGACAAAATTAAATCTCTTGCCAAGCACCTTAAGACTCATATTCATGATTTTGACTCTCGCCGAGGACTTTTGATAATGGTAGGAAAGCGCCGAAGATTGCTTAATTACATCAAGAAAAACGATCCGGCCGAATACGAAAAAGCAGTTAAATCGCTTAAGCTAAAAGCTTAATCGATCATTAAAATACATATCAATACTTATCAAAATTCAATATTTATCATTTAAACATTGAAAATTAAATGAAAATTGCCCCGAAGGGATGCTGAGTTAGTCGAAGCAAAAATTGAGATTTGAAAATTAATTAATATAGGAGTAGTTCATCGCGGGCAGAGAATTGGCGCCGCTAACCCGCCTCCGCTCTCGATTCTTCACTCGGACTTATGATTCTTTACAGAGTGGATATTTTCGGTCTCCACTCCCGAAAAGCGTCCGTGTTTCGATCGGGATGCTACGGCAGGGCAAGTGTGCTTCAACCTCTTTTCGTGAGAACTAACGAATTATGGAAAAAATAGAAAATAAGTTTTCCTTAGCGGGATCAGAGATCTCGCTAAGTTCTGGTGAATTAGCAACACAAGCTGGCGGAGCGGTCGTAGCTCAAGCTGGCGGAACGATGGTTCTGGCCACTTGTGTAGTCGGCAAAGAGCCAGCCGATATTGGTTATATGCCGCTCACCATTGATTACGAGGAGCGTTTTTATGCTTCAGGCAAAATTTCTGGAAGCCGTTTTATCAAACGAGAAGGACGCCCATCGGAGCAAGCAGTTCTGAATGCTAGAATGATTGACCGGCCGATTCGCCCGCTTTTCCCTAAGTACTTCCGCCACGAGACACAAATTGTGATTACGACTTTATCTTTTGATAAGGAGAACGATCCCGACATGCTGGCGCTTCTGGCCGCCTCCGCGGCTGCCGGCCAGTCTATGGCACCATTTTCGGGCCCGATTGGCGGAGTCAGAATCGGACAAATCGAAGGCGAATTTAAGGTAAATCCGCTCCGATCTGAAATGGAAAATAGCGACTTGGACCTCGTAATAATTGGAACAAAAGACAGAATTTTGATGATCGAGTGTGCCTCAAACGAAATAAGCGAAGAGAGGGTGATTGAAGCAATCGAATTTGCGAAACCCTTTATTGGTGAACTTATTGAGGCGCAGAAGCCGTTTGCAAGCGAAAACAAAATTTCTGCCGAAGATCATACTGTCGAAATTCAAGAAAAAATTAAGGAGCTGATTGGTTCGCGTCTTCACCAAACAATGCTAAAGCGCGAAGATGAGGCCAAGGAAGCGAATATCGAAGCGCTTAAAGATGAGGTTTTAACTACTTTTGAGGGCAAACACAAGCAAGATGACCTCGAGGAAGTGTTTAATAAATTCTTGGAAAAAGAAGTTAAAGAAACAATTCTAGCTGACGGAATTCGTCCCGATGGCAGAAAACTGGACGAAGTAAGGCCGATCGACGTTAAAGTGGGGATTTTGCCCCGCGCACACGGTTCGGGATTATTTACCCGCGGGCAAACCCAAGCTTTGACGATAGCGACGCTAGCTAGCCCCGGGATGGAACAATTTATTGACACGATGGAAGAAGAAACCACCAAGCGTTACATGCATTTTTACAACTTTCCTCCTTATTCAACTGGAGAAGTGAAGAGAATGAGCTCAACAAGCCGACGCGAGATCGGTCATGGAGTACTCGCCGAGAAATCACTTGTGCCGGTCTTACCAGATCGCGAAAAGTTTCCCTATACAATTAGGCTAGTTTCGGAAATATTATCTTCAAATGGTTCATCCTCGATGGCCGCGACTTGTGGTTCAACTTTAGCTTTGATGGATGCCGGTGTGCCGATTAAAGAGCCGGTTTCCGGAATTGCCATGGGAATGGTTTCCCGAGCTAAATCAGGCGAGAAAGTTGAGATCGAAGGAATTGAAGAAGATGAAGAATATCAATTTGCAGTTCTAACTGATCTTCAGGGAGTTGAGGATTTTGGCGGAGACATGGACTTTAAAGTTGCCGGAACCAAAAACGGCATTACCGCCATTCAGCTTGACGTCAAAATCGATGGGCTGTCGATGGAAATGATCAAGTCAACTTTCGAGAAAGCCAAAATTGGACGAATGCATATTATGGAAAAAATGCTCGCGGTGATCCCTGCGCCAAAGTCTGAGCTTTCTGATCTAGCCCCGCGAATTGTCACGGTCAAAATTAACCCGCTCAAGATTGGCGAGCTGATCGGACCGGGAGGCAAAAATATTCAGGCGATTATCCTACAGGCCGGAGGCAAAGAGGTTGTGGCGGTTGATATTGAGGAAGATGGAACAGTCATGATTTCATCGGCCGACTCAAAGGCGGCACAGATTGCAAAGGATCTGGTTGAAGGTCAAACTGTTGAAGCCGAAGTTGGTAAAATCTACGACGGAACCGTTTCCAACATTCAAACAGACAGAAATTCAGGTAAAGAGATCGGTGCGATTGTCGAAATTATGCCCGGCAAAGACGGCATGGTTCACATTTCAGAAATAAAAAATGAAAGAATTGAAAAAGTCTCTGATTTTATCAAAGTAGGGGATAAGGTCAAAGTAAAAGTTCTCACTGTGGATCCAGAGCGCGGTCGAGTCTCCCTCTCGATAAAACAAGCCGAACGAAGTTCATAAAGTTCGAAAGTTTGTAAAGTTCATAAAGTGTCATTGCGCGGACGCAGGCCGTGGCAATCTCTTAATATTGTTCGAGCTGGTCGAGAACTACCCTCGGAAATCAAACTTTAGTTTGGCAAACACGCTAAAGCGTGGTCTCCAGTATTAGAAGTCCAAACTTTAGTTTGCCAAACACGCTAAAGCGTGGTCTCCGAAACAAATGGAGCCCAAACCTAATGTCTCTGCGAAGCAATCTTTCCTTGTCATCCTGAACTTGTTTCAGGATCTATCGTGATCTAAATTTCCTTTGTCATTCCGTGCTACGATACGGAATCTAGATTTCCGATTGTACGGACATGATAAAGAGGGAAGAAAAACGAAAAGCCGTTACATGCTCCGTGGCGGAGTAGAGGTAACGGCTCGGGGGGTTGAGCGGGGCTCGCAAGGTGGCGCTACTCGTAGCACTTACGGTAACCCATGAAGCGGGGACCGATTGGATGTCCCATCGGCCACTTGATATCGAGGTTGGTGCGGCGATCCTGTAGTGCGTCGATGACTCGCAACCACCGGTCATCGCGTGGCTTCCAGCGGTGTTCGGTGGTTGCGGTGAAGTGGAGATACCCTTCGTGTTCGGGTACATGAAGGCAAGCAGGTCCCGAGTTGCAGCGGAAGACCATGCAGTTGGCTACAGCGGGAAGCCAGCAAGTGATCTCGCTCTGCTGTTCGGGCTGTACGGCACTCCTCGGCTCCGAGTTGTAGTTGTCGTCAACGGTCAGGTCCCAGCCGAGCTGGATCGCCAGCTTGACTATCTCGGCGAAGTCCAGGCCGACGAAAGTGCGGGGGATGACCTCGATGATCTGATCGAGGCGGTCTTCGTTGGACAGCTCGCGATCGGCATTGGTAGGTTGATCGCTCATATCACGCTCCTCCTGATTCTCGTTTCGCCCTCTAGATAAGGGCTTCGATGACGTAGTGCCAGATCCAGGCAAATCCGTAGAGCTTCCTGCCGACAGCAACGACAATGAGATTCTCGTTCGAGCTATTCCTAGTGATCCTGGCAGTAGGGACGCAGATGGCTTCGAGAAGTTCCTGTATCGGCTTCGGTTCTTGGCCTTCTTGCTCCAGGTTTTCCTCGACACCCTCCATCGACCAGTCCATCGCTTCAGCTTGCGTGAGAACCTCTCCCCACGGAAACTCGGTCATCACGACTGATCGGCGCAATAGGCCTTTGAGTCTCTCGAGTTTGCGCACCTCTCTGACGAGATGGTCAGGATCCATCCCTAAAACGTGATCTGTTGTTGACGTATCCATGTATCGCAATGTCCCTTATTGCCACCCGATGGCAAGGTTTTGGCGGCGCTTATCGAGCGCCGCGACGATCTGCATGAAGCGCTCGTCAGCGAACGTAAAGACAGTCGTGCCCGAACCGTCATCAATCTGGACGCTGTTACCGTCGATTCCCCGTAGCCGGTTCTCACACAGCGCGAGAACAGCCGGGGCTTTGGTTGAGCGACCAACCATGCCACCTGTGCCAAGCACATAGTTGGTGGTCGCCTGATCCCAGCCGAGTACTCTAGTCAGCTCGATTAACCCTCGCATATCGAGCTTGGGGCTGTTAGGGATCGCATCGATCAGAAGTTTCGCCTGCTTGCGTCGTGCGTCTTCGAGCCTCAGTGCGGCTTTCCGTTGCGTGTCTGTCATTTGTCAACGACCTCCCAGTTTCAGGTTTTGGGTCAGTTTCCTAGCGAAATCGCTAAGAGGAAAGAGTAGCAGATTATTCTCCTTCAATCAAGAGAATAATGATTTTTGGTTTGTAATTCGCAATTTGTAATTGAATGATCAATTAATCAATTTATAAATAATTCAATCAATAAAAAATTAAAAATTAAAAATGGAAAATTGAACATCTGGCGAGATATTAAAAAGGTGAGTAGTGCACTGGCATTGACAAATAGGATAAATTATGGTAATATGAATATAAGAGTTTAGTTCTCTAAGGGTTAAAATTGAGTAAAGAAGCGCAAATTTCATTGGTTTATGATCAGGTCAAAGAGTGCAGAAAGTGCCCTTTATATAAGTTTGCCAAAAATCCTGTACCCGGAGCCGGTTCGGCCAATTCCGAGATTATGTTTATCGGCGAAGGGCCTGGAGAGAAAGAGGACGAACTCGGACTGCCGTTTGTCGGGCGAGCCGGCAAACTCCTAGATGAGATGTTGGAATCAATCGGTTTAGAAAGAAAAGATGTTTATATCGCCAATGTTGTCAAACACCGCCCGCCCGGCAATCGCGATCCTAAACCGGAAGAAGTTGTGGCTTGTTGGCCATACTTAGAGGAGCAAATTAAAATCATTAAACCAAAGTTAATCGTCTGTCTCGGCCGCCATTCGCTTTCAAGATTTCTTCCCGATGCCGGGCCGATTTCCTCGGTTCACGGCCGCGCTTTCAAAAAAGGTACACAAGCATACATGGCACTTTATCATCCAGCCGTCGGACTTTATAACGGCGGGATGAGAGAAACGCTTTTTAAGGATTTTAAAAAAATAAAAATAGCACTTAAGAAAATTTAAAAAATAAAACATTAATAATTGAATTCAAATTTTAAATTTAAAATTATTATGTACTCAAAATGAAAGGAACAAACTAAATGACACAAGACAATAAGAATCAAACTTCGGCAAAGCCGAAGATGACTGCCTATCACGCCTCGCTTGATAATTTTTCGCGTTCTACAAATCAACCGAGCCAGAGCCAACCACAAAGAACTGGTGGGTCCAAGGGATCATTTTTTCAAAAGGGCCAAACATCGAGGCGGCCTTCGCAAAACCAAAACCAGAATCGGCCTAGACCAAATAAGAATATGAAGGGGCAAAATCAAAAAAGCGGCAATGGTCAGCCGATAACTTTTAATGCTTCTAAAAATCTGAAAATCTGCCATTTAGGAGGGCTGGAGATGGTTGGAAAGAACTGCTCATTTTTGGAACATGGCAATGATATTTTGGTTATCGATATGGGATTTGGCTTTCCAGATGCCGATATGCCGGGAGCGGACTATGTGATCCCTGATGTATCATATCTGGTTGAGAATCGCTCAAGGATAAAGGGAATAGTATTAACTCACGGACACATGGATCACATCGGCGCCATACCTTATTTGATTGAAAAAATCGGTTCACCGACAATCTATGGAACGAATCTGGCAATTGGAATTCTCAAGGAGAAGCTAGAAGAGTTTGGAATGACAAATAGAGTTAAAACAGTTGTGATTGACCCCGAGAAGGACAATTTGAAACTTGGAATTTTCAATGTCGGTTTCTTTCGCGTTAATCACAATATTCCAGACACAGTTGGACTCGTGATTGATACTCCGGACGGTAAGGTTGTTCACACGGCTGACTTTAAGTTTGACTTAACGCCGATCAATGAACCAGTTATTGATTTGGGCAGGATCGCTGAAATTGGTAAAAGCGGAGTTTTAGCTTTGATGATAGATTCAACTGGAGCTAGAAACTCCGGCTATGCTATTTCGGAAAGCGAGATTAAAGAGAACCTTTTGGACTTGTTCCAAAAAGCAAAGGGGCGGATTTTTATCGCTTCCTTTTCTACGCTCATTTCGCGAATTCAGCAGGTTATTGATACAACCGTGGCGGTCAATCGCAAATTAACTGTTACCGGCCGATCAATGCTTTCGGCAATTGAGGTGGCAGGAAAGCTCGGATATTTGAAAGTTCCCAATGATTTGATTTTGACCAGTCAAAAAGCTTCTAAATATCCGGACGACAAGATCGTCGTTTTATCGACCGGAACTCAAGGCGAAGATTCTTCGGCGCTGACTCGTATGAGCCGCGGCGAGCATAAATTCTTCAAAATTCGCAAGGGCGACACTGTTGTACTGTCTAGCTCAATTATTCCGGGCAATGAAGCTTCGGTTATCGAAGTCTACGACAACCTGCTTCGCGCTGGCGCCAAAGTAGTTGACTATAAACAAATGGACATTCACACTTCAGGGCACGCTCATCAGGAAGAATTAAAAACCATGATGCGCTTGGTTAATCCAAAATATGTTTATCCGCTTCATGGAAATAGATATATGCGTGAGGCTAACGCCGATCTTGCCAGAACGCTTGGCTATGAAGAAGATAAATTGATTATCGTGGATGATGGCGAAGTAGTTGAACTAAATCAAGATAGGTTCGCGGTATTAAAACCGCGTATTCCCACTTCGCTCGTATTAGTTGACGGGCTTGGGGTGGGCGATGTTGGAAACATTGTCATTCGCGACCGTCAAGCAATGGCGGAGGGCGGAATATTTGTAATAATTTTGACTATTAATCATAGAACAGGGGAAATACTCACTTCGCCCGACATCATTTCGCGCGGATTTGTCTATATGAGAGCGGCCGAAAATCTGATTCACCGCGCTCGAACGGAAATCAGATCGATCTTCAAACATCACATCGCTAGACAAAATGTCGATCTGCAATTCATCAAGACGACTCTACGGGAAGAAATCGGCGAGTTTCTATATGATGAGACGAAGCGTCGTCCGATGGTCATACCCGTGATCATAGAAGTATAGAAGACCTACTTGCCCTTCCGAAGCGCACACCGAAAGTAGAGAATGCAATCTCTTTTTCGGTAAGCGCGAAGGAGGGTGGTCATACCCGTTATAATCGAAGTGTAAACGGCCGATGGCCTGCCCCGCACTTTGCACTCCATGCGATAACTGAACGTAGTTCGTTTCGCTGGAAGCAATAGTGCTGGGGTGATACCGGTGATTATAGAAGTGTAGAGTATACAGAATACAGTATAGAGGTCTAAAACCAAAAAGGTTCCTTGATAATAAGGAGCCTTTTTGCTATGATTTTGTCTTGTTCTTTGACGTAAAGCAAAACGAGGCGCAAATTGATGTGCTTATTCTGATACAAGGAGACTTGCCATGAATTCACAAGAAACGGCTGCACTGGTCGGGATGGGGATAGGTTTCGTGGGTTTCCTCATCTACGCGCTCTCGGGGTTTGGCACGATACAAGATGATGATCCCGCGGGCTCGACGGCGAAGATATTGGGGGGCGGCATGATCGCCGCTGTCTCGTTGGTGCTGGGGGTAGTGTGGTGGCAGATTGCAGGTCGCTTCATTGATCTTCACTTTACTTCGTCTCTGGCAATCCACGAAGCGGTCATTGCGCTGCTACTGATCTTGGCGGCGTTCCTTTTCGTGGGGTGGATGATGGCTCTCAAGGAACTTCTGATCACTCGCCAGGAGTATTTGACGGAGGTCCAGAACTTGCTGGGAACGACAACCTGGGTTATGGCGGCCTGTCTTATTCCCTGTTTCTGTGGTCTGGCGGCGCTCGCAATTGCCTTAGCTTGTAGCTGGGCAGGGTAGAGAGCGCGAGTCAAGGAGGTTTATGGGACGCCTGCTGGTTTGCAAATGCAGATCGCCAGGTGTCCCGTTTTTCTTTCAAAATTAATCATTAAATTATACCATTTTTCGCGATCGCGAAAAATGGTATAATGAGTTGAATGCCTAAAAAAATATCAATTGCTACAAAGTTGCTTTTGGGTTTAGTTGAGATGGCTGAAGTTTCAGCAGATCATCTTGATGCTTTCTTGCTTAGCGCCGGGTCTGCGAGCCTACTTCAGAAAAATTTAAATTTATTAGACACGCAGTATCATTCCTCTCTGCAAGGACTGGAAAAGCATGGATATATACAAAAAATAAACAAAAACCAGTTTCTAATATCACCAAAGGCGCAAAGAAAGATTCGCAAGATAAAGAACGAGCAAATCAAATGGGATAAGAAAAAATGGAATGGGATGTGGATAATCGTGGCTTTTGATATTCCGGAGCCCCAAAAGAACGAACGCGATGCTTTTCGCTGCGCGATTAAGCGAGAAGGATTTATAAGGTTGCAAAATAGCGTCTTTGTAGCGCCGTTTGCAGATCTTGGAGAGCTTTCTCGACTGAGAGTAGATCTTAAAATAGAGGAGTATGTTACTTTTTTTCAGGCTAAATCCTGTGAAACAGAGGACGATTCGAAGTTAAAAAAGAGGTTCGGATTATAATCACTATACTATTTTCCGCGATCGCGGATATTTATATAATTTGAAAGAAATTGTAAATAAGACTGATATATTTCCTTTTTGTTAAAGTGACATACATTTGGTAAAATGATGCTATATGGCAAAACGTGGAAGGAAACCAAAAAATCCTAATGTTTTTGAGTCGGTCGATCCGCGCGTCCTAAAGGAGGTCTTGGGTCTCTTAATCGGAGCGTTGGCGGTTATTGTGATTCTGGCTGAGTTTGGTGCGGCTGGAAATTTTGGTCGGAGCGTTTTTAATGGGTTTCATAATTTTCTGGGAGTTACTGCTTATATTTTTGCTTTTTGGCTGGCACTGGCTTCGATCATGTTTTTTGAACCAAATATTATCAAGCGCGCCCGGGTGATTCTGTGGGGAAGCTTGTTTTTAATTATTTTCTTCTCGGCCTTAATTGCTCCATTTGGACAGAGCGGAGGAGCGCTGGGATCGGTGCTTTTCTACTCTCTCGAGCCGTCTATCGGCGAGGTCGGTACTTTTATAATCATGCTGGTTGGTACAATCGCGATGCTTCTCTTGATTTTTAACGCATCGCTGACGGAGGTTTTGAAAAAAATTGGCACCACGACCAAGAATGCCTACCCGAATATGGATTTAAATGCCGCTCAAAGAGTGTCTGTTTTTCGGGCAGTTAGAAAAAGGATTGGAATGGATAAGGAGAAGCCGACCGAGCAAAAACCGGTTGCGCCGAACGACGGGGCTTGGGTGTTTCCGACCACCGATTTACTTAGTGATGAAAAATCAACCGCCCAGCCGGGCAATGTTTCCAAAAACGTTGAGGTTTTGCTCAAAACCCTTAAAGATTTCGGTGTTGAAGTTACGGCCGGCAAAATAAACGTCGGTCCGACCGTTACCCAGTACGAACTGAAGCCGTCAGAGGGAGTGAAATTAAATACCATCAAATCGCGCGCGGACGATTTATCTTTGGCGCTCGCCGTTCACCCCGTCAGGGTTGAAGCGCCGATTCCAGGCAAATCGGCGGTTGGAGTTGAAGTTCCCAATAAAGAAGCGGCTCGCGTCAGCTTGAGATCGCTTTTGGAGAGTGAAACATTTAAAAAAAGAAAATCGCCCCTGTCGCTTCCGCTGGGGCTCGATGTGGCTGGGGATCTGATTATGGCCGATTTGCAAAAAATGCCCCACCTTCTGGTTGCCGGAGCAACCGGTTCCGGAAAATCAGTCGGCTTAAATGCCATGATTCTGTCTCTGCTTTATCAGAATTCTCCGCGAGATCTTCGAATCCTTCTGGTTGACCCGAAGAGAGTGGAATTTTCTGCCTATAACGATGTTCCTCATCTATTGACTCCGGTGGTGACCGAGGTCGATAAGACAATCAATGTTTTGCGTTGGGCTGTTACAGAAATGGAACGCAGATTCAAAATGTTTCAGGAAGTCGGCTCGCGCGACATTCTTTCTTACAATGAAAGAGTCGGCAAAGGCATGAAAAGCGAGAGCGGAAATCATCATGAGAAAATTCCGTTTATTGCACTCATTATTGATGAGCTGGCTGATTTGATGGCGCAAGCTTCAAATGAAGTTGAAGCGGCGGTCGTAAGATTGGCGCAACTGGCGCGGGCAACCGGAATACATTTGATTGTCGCTACGCAGCGCCCGAGCGTTGATGTTATAACGGGACTGATTAAAGCCAATATTACCTCAAGAGTTGCTTTTGCGGTTGCTTCTCAAATCGATTCGAGAACCATCATCGATCAGGCCGGTGCTGATAAATTAATGGGCAACGGCGACATGCTGTTTCTGGGTGGAGAGTATTCTAAGCCCAAACGCTTGCAGGGTGCATTGGTTAGTGAAAAAGATGTCAAAAGTGTCTGCGACTTTCTGTGCGGTGAAGGATCGGCGGTTTATGATAATTCTATTACTGAATATCGTGAAGTTCCGGGAATCAAAAGCTCCCGCCGAGGCGGCAGCGGTTTTTTTGAACGCGGAGGCGATGATATGCTTAGCGAGGCCAAAAACTTGGTGATAGAGACCGGCACTGCCTCGGCGTCGTTTCTGCAGCGCCGGTTGTCGGTCGGTTATGCTCGGGCAGCCAGACTTCTTGATTTAATGGAAGCAGAAGGCATCATCGGACCAGCCCAAGGCGCCAAACCTAGAGATATACTGGTCAGCTCGCTAGATGAAGTCGAGGAACGTCCCCGAGAAGAGCAACCACCGGAAAATCCTCACCAAGACAAACAGAATACTGATAATTTCTAAGCTCTAATTTTATAGTCCTTGCAATTTATCGTGCTCGAGGATACATTGTAGATTGTTGGATTAATTTTAGAATTTTGAGTTTTGATTAAATTTCGATTTATAGAATGTTTCAAGTATTCATTCATTAAAAATTCATTCAAAATTAGTAATTAAAAATTAGAAACTCCTCCGAAGGAGGTAATTGGCTTTTAAACGAAAAAAAATTCAGTCAGCAGCAACGGTGGGTTCACGTCTCCTGCAGGCGCGTAAGAAAAAAGATCTTAGCATTGATCAGGTTGAAGAGGCGACAAAAGTCAGAGCTAAATATCTTCATGCGATAGAAAGTGGGAATTGGAATGAGTTTCCAAGCCGTATTTATGTTTATGGTTTTGTCAAAAGATATGCCGAATTTCTGGAGCTCGACAGTAGTAAAATACTGGAAGACTTCAGGGCAGAGTTTGGATCGAATCGCATCAACTTTTTGGCCAAAAAAAGCACTCGATTAATTGATCGAATTGTTATTACCCCACGATTTTTGGTGGTTACTTTTGTGGTGCTTGTTTTTGCCTTTTTGGTTGGCTACATTCTCTTCTCCGCTGAAAAAGTTGCCCGTCCGCCTGCCGTTGAAATAATTTCTCCTAAAGATGAAATTACGAAAAAAGGAGAGATTTTGATTGAAGGGAAGACGGCAAATACTGCCATTGTTGAGATAAACGGTCAGCTTGTGCCGGTCGATGATAAGGGGTACTTTAAACAGAAGATAACTCTCAATGAGGGAGTAAATATTTTTGATGTTAAGGCAAAAAATCGTCTCGGCAGAGAAGAAATCAAGCAGATCAAAATTCTAAAAACAAAGTAATATCGAATTAAGAATAAAGAATTAAGAATAAAGAAGGGGAAACATGGCAAAAAAATCAAAAAAAGCGGATCGACGAGAAGAAATGGAAAAAGCCCAAGGGGCTGGAAAAAGACAAGCCCTCGATGCTGCTATTTCGGTAATCGAAAAGCAGTTCGGGACCGGTTCTATCATGAGAATGGGTCAGAGCAAGCATTTGGATATTCACACGATCTCAACCGGATCGCTGAATCTTGATCTTGCGCTGGGCGTTGATGGTGTGCCAAGAGGGAGAATTACTGAAATATTCGGTCCGGAAGCATCGGGAAAAACCTCTCTGTCTCTGGCGATAGTGGCCGAAGCGCAAAAAACTGGAGGCTTGGCGGCATTCGTTGATGCAGAACATGCTTTTGAACCGGATTATGCCAGAAAAATCGGAGTTGATGTTGATGCGCTTTTGATTTCCCAGCCCGATACGGGTGAGCAAGCGCTCGAAATAACCGAAACTCTAATCAGATCAAATGCTCTCGACGTAATCGTTATCGACTCGGTCGCGGCTCTGGTTCCTCGCGCCGAAATCGAGGGCGAGATGGGAGACTCGGTCATGGGAGTGCAGGCAAGATTGATGAGTCAAGCGCTTCGCAAAATTACCGGCGCGGTTTCAAAATCCAAAACGGTGGTAATTTTTATCAATCAATTACGCATGAAAATTGGAGTGATGTTTGGCAATCCCGAAACAACGACCGGAGGCATGGCGCTTAAATTCTATTCCTCGGTTCGACTTGACGTGAGGAGGATCGAGCAGATCAAGCGCGGGGAGGAAATTATCGGAAGCCGAGTCAGGGTTAAAGTTGTAAAAAACAAAGTTGC
>JBDRAU010000037.1:0-8953 GCA_043823315.1 bacterium | reverse complement strand
AGCGTACTATTTTAAGCGTATGGTTAATAAATTATTTTTAATCTCGCACATATTGACTCACAAAGTAGATTGTGGTATATTGAACTTAGCTAAAAACACCCGCCCTGCTTTGCACGGCGGGTTTTTGATTATTATAGGAATTGGAGGATTTTGTGCCTAAAGATCAAGCAGTAGGTGTTTTTATAGATGGAAGTAATTTTTATTTTAAGTTAAAGGACAAAGAAATTGGCATGAAAGATTTATCTAAATTTGACTTCAGGGGACTTGCGAAGTGGCTAGCTCTGAACCGAAAGGTAAATTATTGCGGATATTATATAGGAGTTGTCAAGGCGAAGGCAGACAACAAAAAGGCTCAATTCTTAAGAAGAAACCAGCAAAAACTCTTTTCTCATTTATCGAACAAGAAACAAAGTATCGAAATTAAGCGCGGATTTATGATGGAAAGTGATGGGAAATTTCACGAAAAAGGTGTTGATGTCCATCTCGCAACCGATTTATTGATTGGGGCGTACGAGAATCTTTGGGATACTGCAATCATCATTTCATCCGACACAGACCTAATTCCTGCAATCAAGAAGGTAATGCAGCTTGGTAAAAAGATTGAATATATTGGTTTTTCACACAAGCCAAGTTATGGGTTGCAAAAATGCGCTACATTAACAAGGCTGTTAATCAAGGAAGAGGTCAAGCCGTTTGAGTATAGGGTCAATAAATAATCCCAATTTCCTAATAATCCCGCAAAGCTCAAAGAGCGGCGTGGGAAAAATCAACAATCCATAAGTTGGGTGGAAAATAAGAATTGAGATAATGCCGATGTTTAAAATCAATAATTAAATCGAATAAGTAATAATTGATCAATTACGAGGAACAAGATGAACACAGAGGCAAGTTTCGGGTCACCGGAGCATCCGGGAGCAATGCAGGAGCGGATGCTAGCAATTAGAAATCGGGTAGAACCGGCAATCACGCGATTTGAGCGGGGACTGGAAACGCTAGCTGGTGTTTTTCGCAAATCAGCAGAACAAATCGCAAGCCGACACGGCGATCGCGATATATTATCTTCACTTGATGAATTTCTAAAAAAAGGCGAACAAGCAAAGATCTCTTATGCGGAAGATAGAAAACGACTGGAGGGGCAAACTGGTAAATCAGCACAATTTGACGAAACAATGATGCATGCTGTTGAAAGAGAATGGGATGCTTATACTGCTATGTTAGAATCAACACTGTTGAGTTATACAACCAGAGTTTCATTAATTGAAAAAAGAGCCCAATCAGGTGGGATAATAAACAATGTCGCTTCAGATCCAACTCAAGAAGAAGCCGCTTAATACAGACTTGGATAAAAAGTGCTTGGCAAGCGGAAGCTTGTATTTTTTTGTGTTAAAACCCGTTTTTTCAATTTCATGATTGACTAATTAACCAAAGGGTGTATATTTCGAGCTAATGAGACCTACTGGCTTTTAAGCCAGACAGCTACTAAGGAGACACAAAATGTCTAAGAAAAGTGGTTTCACGCTCATTGAGTTGTTGGTTGTGATCGCCATCATCGCGATCTTGGCGGCGATCCTCTTCCCGGTGTTCGCCAAGGCCCGCGAGAAGGCGCGGCAGACATCCTGTCTGTCCAACGAGAAGCAGATCGCGCTGGCAGTCATTATGTATGCCGGTGACTACGACGAAACCCTGCCGCCCTACTACAGCTTCGGCTCGTTGACCTACTGGGTGGACATGGTGATGCCGTACTGCAAGAACACTCAGATGTTCGCGTGTCCCTCTAACTCGAACAAGAGCCAGTATGCCAGCTATGGGTGTAACTACAACTGGCCATTCTCCAACTTCGAACAAAGTGGCTGGCCACCTGAAAGCGGCGATTCCCTCGGCTCCATCAAACGTCCGTCCGAGATCATGATGCTTCTCGATGGGTCAACGTATATCACCCGGTATGATCCTGGAGTCGCACTGAGCACCGGCGGCTACTACGGCAAGCCAGAGGGGCGTCACAACGATCAGTGCAACGTGGCTTTCTGCGACGGCCACGCCAAGAGCATGGGCCGCTCGGAGATAGCAAGCCCAGCGAACGCGGCGAAGTACTGGATCACTCCGTAGTTCCCAGACGCACCAACATCTCAACGCACGGGGCGGCTCATCACGAGCCGCCCCTCTTCTTTTTCTTGAATTCCACAATTATTAAGATTTTCTTGCTAGGCAAGTCAGTTTTCCACGTTTATTGTTGATTATTTTACTAAGAAGTGTATATTCCAAGCTAATGAGACCTACTGGCTTTTAAGCCAGACAGCTACTAAGGAGGCACAAGATGTCCACACGCAAAGGTTTCACGCTCATTGAGCTGCTCGTCGTGATCGCCATCATCGCGATTCTGGCGGCGATCCTCTTCCCGGTGTTCGCTAAGGCGCGCGAGAAGGCGCGGCAGACGAGCTGTTTGTCGAATGTCAAGCAGTTGGCACTGGGTATGATCATGTACGTGCAGGACTACGACGAGACGTTTCCCACAAGCGGTGTCTGGGGCGTCGACCCCATCTGGCCACATCAGATCCAACCGTATGTGAAGAACTGGCAGCTGTACAAATGTCCAAGCGCCAGTCTCTGGGCAGCGGCTCCAGCTGTCTGGGGCGGCCAGACGTTCCCCGCAGGATTGCCGAACTACTGCTTCACCCAGGTGCTCTGGGATGGAAGACCCGGAGGGGGAGCACCTACCAAACTGGCGGTCGTCACGGCACCATCACAGAAGTACATGTGCTTTGATGCCAACAGCCTGATCTTCGGATCAGCTGGAGGCATACTGTCATCCATGGTGTGCGGGCAGTGGTCGTGCGGTTCAAACATCGCCTCTACACACAAGTGGGCGGTACCGCACAATGAAGGTGTGAACATCGGGTACATTGATGGCCACGCCAAGTGGCAGAACGCGAACGCGGTCTACGGAAACTGTGCATGGGCGCTCAATATGACAGCACCATAGTGCCCATGCCCCACAGGGGCGGCCGCAAGGCCGCCCCTCTTCTTTTTCTCGAGGATCCTGAGCCCTTCGATTCCACTCAGGGCTATAAGAAATGTCGAACGGATTGAAAATCCTGAGCGAAGTCGAATGGATTGAATTCCCCTCTAATTTCTCCTCTCATACTTCAAACTACCAGCAACCTACAGCTAACTAACAAAATCTTGAGATTTTGTTCTAACAGGCGTACTATTTAGGCGTGGACAAGCAAAACAATTTAATTAAGAACATAAGTATTTGGGGAGCGATGTTTGCGGTGGTTGTCGGATCGCTCTTGCATTTTGTTTATGGCTGGTCGGGTAATAATATCGTTGTCGGATTGCTTTCGCCGATCAACGAAAGCCCGTGGGAACATATGAAGCTGGTTTTCACCCCTTTTATATTATTCTCATTCGTCGAGTATTTTTACCTACGATCTCAAGTAAAGAACTACTGCTTCGCGCTGGCAAAACAAATCGGTTTTGCGATCGTTTTTATCCTAGCGGTTTTTTATATTTACACCCCGTTAGTCGGCAGAAGCATTCTCGCAGTTGATATTGGTTCGTTCATAGTTGGGATAGTTTTAGCTAAATGGTTTGGTTACTTAATCCTGACCAATAGATTCAAAAAATGGCAATTCAAGGGGATCAACACTCTCTCGGTGATTTTATTAATCCTCCTCGCCGCCTTCTTCGTCTACGCCACTTTCAATCCACCACATGTCGGACTATTCCGCGATGAGCCCACCTCCACTTATGGTATTTATCAAAAATAATTGAACGGCTCAATGGATGAGCCGTTAAGAAAATTATAAAAACCTACAAACAAAAATTTTATCATAGCTGTTTGGTCACCAGTTTATTGATGGCTGGGAATTTGGGTCAAAAACTCGAAGAGAAAATTTTCTTTGACGGAGAAAAACGGGAATATTACTACTATTTAGATTCAGTTTTGGCTTCGTTTGCTCAAAATACCGATAAATCGGTTCAAATGTTGGTCGATAACGAAATATTAACTAGTATTTTACAGAAAAGTTTGGCAAAGTTTGAAGACAGGATCACGATCGAGCAAAAACCAATTAACGCTAGATTGGTTGCCGAAATAGTACAAAATAAACCAGTTGTAATTCATCTTGATGATAACTATTTAGGTGATTATTCGCACGCATCACATTTTGTGGTTGTGAGCTCATTCGAGGATGGAAAATTTGAGATAATCGATCCCGTTGACGGCAAAGTGAAATATTTATCAGATGCTAAACTCAACGGAGCTTTTGAGAGTTTAAAAAATCATATCAAAATGAGTCCCGAAATAATTTACATAACTTAAAACTTATTTTTATGCCTGTAAAGATCACATACTTCGTACACGGAGCAACAACTGATAACGAAAATGATATTTCTTCGGGATGGTCGGATGTTGGGTTGTCGAAATTGGGAATTAAGCAGTCAAAAGAGCTTAAAGATAAAATAGAAGATGACTTTGATGTGATTTTTTGTTCTAATTTAAAACGCGCCGTAGATTCGACCAAACTGGCTTTCGGTGACGATCCGAGGATCAAAATCGATAAACGGCTCCGCGAATGCAATTATGGCGACTATAACGGCAAACCGTCGGAAGTTGTCGAACCAATGTGTGAGCGAATCACCGAAAGATTTCCAAACGGCGAAAACTATAAAGATGTCGAAGCACGAATTCAAAATTTTCTTGAAGATTTAAGAAAAAACTACAACGGAAAGCATGTTGCAATAATTGCCCACAAAGCTCCGCAGATTTGCCTTGAGGTTCTGCTAAACGGCAAAACTTTTGAGCAGGCCTTTGCCCAAGATTGGCGCAACACCAAATCGTGGCAACCGGGTTGGGAATACGAACTTAATGATTGACCTATATTTAAAAACTGTTTATTTTGAAATTTAATCCTTATTTAGATATCCTTAAATTAACAGACTTTAATTAGGAGGAAATATGGAGTTCGAGCAAAAAACAAAAAAGTCGACTTGGTGGGTTTGGTTGATCGTAGTTGTTGTGATTGTTGCAACGGGAATATATATTTATATCAATATTCCTGTAAAGAAAACTAGCCAAGATAATGAAGCATCTATCCAAACACGAACTGCATCAGAAACTTGGACCCGATCGCAAGACATTGTTCTCAAAAACACTACCTCGTCCGATACACACAAATTAACCGGCGGGACTTTCAGAATGTACTATATGAACAATGGTAAAATAGTTTATGCCGATTCATCTGACACTGAAGTTTTTACAGATCCTGTTCCAACCGGAATATCTGAAAATGAAGGGACGTTCATTTCTAATCCGGCAGTTTTAATGGTAAGCGAGGGAAACTGGATAATGATTTATGAACAGCAGCCGATTCAGCCCAAGGGTTTAGGCGGCAAAACTCCACCAGGGCCCTCGACACAGCGCAATCTTTATTTAGCTACGTCGATAGACGGCAAGAGTTTCACAAAATCAGGATTAGCGATTGATAGCTCTAAAGATGACGAGTATTTTGCATCGGTTCCGGATCTTGTGCTTTTGCCTGACGGCCAAATAAGAATGTATTATGTTTCGGGTGGAGAAGCGGTTGCCTCAGCTTTATCACCTGACGGAAAAACATTTACTAGAGAAAATGGTTATCGCCTCGAAAACAGTGCAGTCGATCCTGACGTTCTGATAAAAGACGGTAAATGGATAATGTATTATTCAAATCTCAATCCTCAGAAAAATGGCTTATATAAAGCCTACTCAAGCGATGGATTGAATTGGACTGAGATCGAAGGACAAGTAGTATCAAAAACAGGCGATAATGCCATAGTCGATCCAGATGTTGTGGAGACTGCGAACAATGAATTCGTAATGTTTTTCGGTGAATCAAGCGGCGGAAGTTCAACCGGCGGCGACCAAATCAATCTTTACCGCGCCACATATTCAGGTAATATATTCTGAAATTTTAAACATCTTAAAACCCAAAAGCCAGCCGGTGAGGGCTGGCTCGGATATGTCGCGAGGATTATAGTTCTTCGATCCAGGCAACAAGAAACTGGGCGATCTGTTTTTCGGCGAACTTGCCGTGTTCTTCGGTGATGATACTCAGCGCAGCGTGATGCCATGGGTATGGATATCGTGTCACCCCCGCCGACACATTGACGGACTCGCACTGCACCGTGCTGAAAGTGTTGCGACAGTCGTACGGCCGTACCGGGTAGATACGGCAAGCACCGTCGTCCCCAAGGAAAGGACAAGGCTTACCGATCCAGGATTCTTGCGCCATTCTGGTCTTGTCGAAGTCACCCAGCTTATGCCCGAACTGATGCGATTTGTACCACTCGCGCCATGTTGGCTTGTAACGTTTGAGATCACGCAGCAAGTCGTACCGCTCTTTCTCACCCATGGCAGCAATATACAGCTTGATCTCGTTCCATTCAGGTACGGATGTCTGCACCGCTTGAAAGCAGCATGCTCCGCAACCTTTGTGGCATACCCAGGGATCGCCGTGTTTTTGGACCCACAAGCGAGCGAACCGAGCATCAACGCGGAACACAGCGCGAACTAAGGAGACATTGCCATCTTGGCATATCTCCCGAACTGCTTGACGAAATGCATCTGCGGAAATATCCACGACGGCTCGACCTCCTTTGCTTTCAATATTCAACCAGCCGTAAAACATACCTGAAAAACATATTTTTGTCAATCCGAAATGTTGAAAACCACATCTGTTAGGAGTAAGATTCAGGTAGAAATTGAACGGCTCAGGGGATGAGGCGTTCACAGTTTAACATCCCGTGCCTGCCCCGTAGTCAGCCTGCTGTACTACTGGGGTCATCCCGCACTCCCTTATTGTCATCCCGCACTTGATGCGGGATCTAGGATACAAAGCCCTTATTGGGAGCGTAGCGCGGCAATCCAAAACGTAAATACTGGAAAATACGAATTGAATAATGGCGGAATATAAAATCTGCAATCAAAAATGAAAATTAAAGACACACCAAAAGTTGATCGACCGAGAGAAAAATTAGCCAAATACGGTTCGGAATTTTTGAAGGATCAAGAACTTCTGGCGATATTGCTCGGCACTGGCACGGCGGGTAAAAACGTCATCGAAGTTGCCAAAGACATATTATCTAAATTTTCTAAAAAGAAACTGCTTGGCCTTTCCTTTGACCAACTGAAACAAATCAAAGGCGTTGGTCCGGCCAAGGCCTGCCAAATTTTGGCCGCTTTCGAACTTTCTAAAAGAATTTTAAAAGTTGACAACTCAAACACTTTGCCGACGATTCAAACTCCTAAAGATATTATTGCCCAGGTTTCGTATTTAAAAAACCACAAGAAAGAGAATTTCGTCGTTCTATATTTGAATTCACGCAATCAAATGGTCAATAAAGAAACTATTTCAATCGGCACTCTTAATGCAAATCTAGTTCATCCACGCGAGGTTTTTGAACCAGCTATTAGCGGATTGGCCTCTTCTGTCGCTTTTGTTCATAACCACCCGTCAGGCGATCCGGAGCCATCAGAGGATGATAAGAAAATCACAAAACAATTGGTTGATTCCGGCAAAATACTGGGAATTGAAGTTTTAGATCACATTATTGTCGGGCAAGAAAGCTTTGTAAGTTTTAAGGATAAGGGATTAATCTGATTTGTATTTAGTCGAAGCTTTAGCATAGAATTGACAAACGATATCGATGTACGCTACTATGGACATAGAAAGGAATTAATATGGCTAAAAAAACAATGACAATCACCGAGGGGCGGAAAGAACTTTTTAGAATCGCCGAAGACGTGCAAAAACCGGATACTCGATATATTTTCACAATCGAAGGAAAGCCGGGAGTGGTTTTGATGTCTGCGGATGAATACGATTCTTTGATGGAAACAATGGAGATATTGAGCGATCCAAAGATTATGGAGGATATTAGAAAAGCCGAGGAAGATTATCGGCAGGGCAGATATACCAGTTGGGAGGAAGTAAAGAAGGAGTTAGCTCAAATGAGAGAGCCTGCACTAGTTCTGCGAGATAAATCTCGAAAGAAATATGGCAAGAAATAATTGGCACATCGAAATTCGAAATGATGCTAAGAAGAAATTAAAAAAGATTCCTTTGCTCTGGCGCGACCGAATCGAAAAAGCCATTGATATTCTGGAGGATAATCCGTTTTACGGCGAGAAAATGTCAGGTGATTTGAAAGACAGAAGAAAAATTAGAATCTGGCCGTACAGGATAATTTATCGGCTGTTTGAAAAAGAGAAAATAATTTATGTCGAGCGTATTGATCACCGCGGGAGCATCGGTTATAAATAGTTAATAGTCAAGGGTTGACATAATTCCGTACATCGCATAAAATATAATTGTCATTGCGAGCCATCGAGTGAAGCTCGAGGCGTGGCAATCTATCATAAAATTAAGGAGTTCTATGAATATAAAAACAACTTTATCAGCCACCGAAGCGCGCCAGGATTTTTTCAACATCTTAAACAAAGTTGAAAAAACCAGCATACCCTTCACTATTACTATCAATGGAGCGCCTAAGGTAGTTATTATGAATGCCGAAGAATACGAGGGGTGGTTGGAGACCATGGATATTATGAGCAATCCCGAATTAGTAAAAGGAATTGAACAGGGCAAGAAGGATCTTCGCGAGGGAAGATATATCACTCTTGATGAATTTATGGCTAAGAATAAATTGACTGTTGTTCGAGATAAATCGGGCGAGTATACGGTCGTAAGCACGAAAAAGTCAAGAAAAAGAAAAAAATGACATACGGGGTTTCCTTATCGCGTAAAGCCGAAAAAAATCTAGATAAAATTTCCCAGCCCTGGCAGGGACGAATCATAGTCGTCTTAAAAAAACTTGCCCTTGATCCCTACATCGGCAAAAAACTCGAAGGCAAATACAAAAATGATTATTCCATCCGTGTTTGGCCCTATCGGATTATCTATTCAATCATCAA
>JBDRAU010000036.1:0-4139 GCA_043823315.1 bacterium | reverse complement strand
GTCGCTTGACGAAAATCTCGCCCGAAACCGCTAACGCTATCACGCCACGCTTACGCGGCGCGTGATTTTCTGGCTTGATTTTCTGCTCTTTTTTCTGCGGTCGCTTTCCTCAAAAATCTTTTCTCTCCGCTTCTCTGCGAGCAAAGTTTTTTCAGAAATTTTTCGGCTAGCTCATGCGCCCGAACCCTTACCGCCTTTTAAAAACGCCTTTTATTGAGGCGTTTTTAAAACACACTCGCGGCTTACGCGAGAGAGCAGGGGCGGACGGCTTCGGACGCCAATACCCGCCCACCACCCCTAAAAGTTATTGTGTTTTTTTGTAAATTTGCTATACTGACAATACAACTAAATATTAAAAAGCAACCTAAACTCTGCGGCACTTGCCGCGAGCATGGTCGCAAATTCCCTTCGCAGATACTGGACCTCGCGTTCAGCAACTCTGCGAAGGGTCATATCCCGAAAGGGGTGTGGGGCCGTAAGGCCTAGCTGGCGCGGGGCTTTGTGTATAATCCCGCTCGACTACCATCTATGAAACGAAAAATAATCTCAATCATTTTTTTGATCGGCATTCTTATTGCACTATCGTTTTTGATATTCAAACTTACTCGTCCAGCAGTGTTGATGTTGAACTTCTATGAGCCATTTGATGAAAAATCTGTAACGGATATGTTAAAAGGTTACGAGATTAAAACAGCTAGCAGTAACCCGATTTTTGGATCTGTATTTGTAGCAACTGAAGTACGCACAAATAACTTACGCGCGCTAACCTTCCTTAATAAATTACGAAAAGAACCGTCCTACAAGGAAGGCAAGATACAATTACTCGTCGTTGACCTCGCTATGAAAAGCGATAAACCTGTTTACAGATTCTATGACAGATATGCCGATAAATTACTTGAGCAAATAGTAAACTTGCTTGTACGTTAGTACTCCACCGAGTACTACTTATTTATGAATACTTCATATACCCTACAATCGGGACAATTTTGCAGACCAATCCTTCTTACGGGAGTAATTGGTTTTATATTCGCTTTTTCTTTTCTGTTATCACCGAAAGAAGTGCACGCAGAATTTTGTCTCGGTGACGTTGACCCTAAAAGCTATATTGAAAATTATTTAAAGAAACAGCAACAAGACACAACTGTTGACATAACCAAGCTTGCTACGAAACTTCTGGGCATTGAAGTATTAGAAAGTGTTTCTTTGTCCGATGCTATTGGAACGGTTTATTCCTCCAATAAAGCCGCCTTATGTTTTCAAGATAAAGAGTATTGGAAAGGTTTTAAGATATTGGGAGAGACTGCGACTAAAATCTCACTTGATATAGTGGCAAAAGCAATTACAGGTTACAGTCCTGTAACTTGGCCGGCGGCCGTAGTTGATGTTGGGCTAAATATACTCCGTAATAAAATTGATGAAACGGCGATCAACAATATCGTCTCCAATTACAACCTTGCTCTTGCCCCCGATTGGTGTGAAACAAGCATTGATCAATGCCACCAAAGAATTGTGGAATGTAGCGAGTTGTCCATATCCACTCATAATCCATGGGTTTGCTTTTTGGAGGATGGTTACCAATTCTACAATGGGTGGCTAACATATCCGACATTATCTAGCCAAAATTTTGTAAATCCAGATATTAGTAGAGAAAAATTTTACGCAAGCGCGAAGGCAATATATCAAGAGAAACGAACAGCCGAGCAAATCATCCAACAAAATGAGCGAGCGGCCGCCGGATTAATAGATAGCGCGTTAAAAACTATTAAGGACAAACCAGAAACAGCAGTTGCCAATAACGGCGACGGATTTTTAGCCGGCTTGTGGCAGACATTCAGCGATTCAGTTAAAAATGCCGCCACGAGTATAAAAGAATTTTTTGCTTCTCCGAAAGAAACAGAAATTAAACCAAGCAACCTGTTCGGACAAATCTCAAGTGCAATTCCCGCAAATACCGATAAAAAAGAAACCGCCGTTCCAGCGCAACAAATTAACCCGTCCGACCAGCAGGATCAACTGCGCCAAGCCGAGGAGGCGAAAAAGAAACAGGTGGAAGAAGAACAAAAATCAAAGATCGTGCCGTGCGTTACCTCTGGATGCAGCAATGATGCGTGCGTACCTCAAGGAGAAAATGTCATAACGACATGCGATATTAACCCTGAAAAAAGCTGCCTTAGAGAAGCGGCGCGGTGCGAGCGGCAACCTGACGGCAGGTGTGGCTGGACACGCGAGCCGCAGTACCCCGTATGTGTGGAACGTGTAAAAAAAGAGGGGGAACAACGAAGAAAAATTATTGAAGCTGACCACCAAAAACAGGAAGATCAAAGAAAAATTGAAGAACTGCGCCGCGCACAGACAGTCGCGGAGGATGCTTTAAAGAAAGCAAAAACCGCCGACGAACAACGGATAGCCAAAGAAGCGAGAAAGAAAGCGGAGGAAGCGAGGATTGCGGCCGAGCAGGAAGCGCAAAAACACCAGCAAGAGGAAGCTCTGCGCCGAGCTCAAGAGGAACAACGCCAAGCTCAAGCCGCCGCAGAAGAAGCAAAACGAAAAGAACAACAAGCCAATACCGTTGCACTACCACTACCCTCACCAAATCCAACACCAGTGCCTAATCCGATACCGACAACACCGTCCACACAAATCCCGCCTACTCCCTCCATATCTTCCACGCCAAAGAGTAATTTTATAACTCTGACCAAGAGTAAGGTGGTAGACCAATTCGGTACCCCGTTTGAATATATAGACATTACATGTCAAAGAGAAGACGGCAGCAGTTGTAACGCACAATCTGATTTTGGGAGTTATATAAGGTTTGGCCCCATAAGCGATCGTGACAAACCTTTTTTGAACGGCAAATACATATTCACAATACAGGGCAGCCAACAAGGTGCGACGGCATCTAATGCCACCATTAAGACTATTACTATTGCTCACGCTGACGGCTCAGTGATAGATATTGGAGAGGTTACACTGAAACGGTGGGGACACATATTAGTTTCTCCTATTGATGAAGTAGGCAATCTTCGGGCGGTATATTGGGAGTTAGAGGGAGTATTTGATGATGATTTATGTGATACTAACCGATTATGGGGGATGAAGAATTATTTAAATATGGATTACTATTGCTCTAATGAAGGATCATTTTATAATTACAATACGACGGTTCGCGTACCATCTTCATACTTTGGAAAATATCCGCTTCCAGATGGACAGTACATACTAAAAGCCTTTGACTCGCTATATTCTTCTACAGAGGCACTTTACAAAACCACTGTAAGAATTTCGCAGGGACAAGATGTTAATTTAGGCACAATAGAGATTAAGCCATAAGCCCCTAGTTAGTTGAGGTATTTGACTTTTTAGAGCTAAATGTCCTACCCTTCATATAGTTTCATTACCCCCGCTTCTCCTGCTCAAGGATGGCGCGGGCGGGACGGCTTGGGGGAATTGAGCCGGTCCCGATCTTCAAGCAATCATTACCCGATTGGTTGAGGACGGAATGGACGCGGAGCAAAAATTTTAGGACACACGACACAAGGGCGAGCAATCGCCCTTTTGTCTTTATAAAAACTGCGGGAAACAATTTTTATTTTTTGGACGAACATCATTTGGACGAAATAGAATCGCTCGGCGCAACGACTTTTAGGGAACAGCGTCGCGCGTTCGGCATAAGACCGAAAGACCGCCGTCATCATATCTATATTATCGGCAAGACCGGCACGGGGAAATCCACGCTCTTGAAAAATATGGTCATACAGGATTTGCGCTACAATCACGGCGTCGCCTTGATTGACCCGCACGGCGATCTGGTAGAAGACCTGCTAAACTTCATTCCGAAGAACCGCACCAACGAAGTTGTCTATTTTAATCCGGCGGACAAAGAAAATCCCGTCGGCATAAATATCTTGGAAGCCAAAGGCGAAGACGAGAAACAGCTTGTCGCTTCCTCACTCATTTCCGTCTTCCGCCACTTGTGGAAAGATTTTTGGGGCCCGCGACTTGAACACATTTTATACAACTGCGTCTTGGCTTTGATGGACACTCCGGGCAATACCTTGCTCGGCGTGTATCGCATGCTGGTGGACGACGAGTTTAGAAAAATCATCGTCGGCAACATCAAAGACCCGGTTGTAAAAATG
>JBDRAU010000035.1:0-4872 GCA_043823315.1 bacterium | reverse complement strand
AGTACTCCGGATGTCCCAGAACAATAACAAAGGGACAACCCCGATCGCGCAGAATGTGAAGCCCTCTTCTTACAAGCATGGATCCTATTCCTTGCCGTTGACGATCCGGTATCACAGCCATGGGCGCCAATCCCATTCCCTGTACTTCTCGGCCGGAGTCTTCGATCACGGCTGGTGTGAACAAAATGTGGCCCACTATGATTTTTCCATCCTCAGCCACGAGTGATAGATATTCGGGGCAGGCCTGCCGCAGCTTATCAACAATGTTAGCCTCCGCAGGCTGTCCAAATGCCGTATTGTTGAGGGTGCGCACCTGTAAAACGTCTTCCTTGTTTTCAACGCGTATGTTGATCATGAATTCTCCTCATAAAGGTGCATATGCCCACCCATACCGCCGCACAACCCGTCAGGATAACCAAGCATTTCGCGTGCAACAAGGACAGGGTCTACGCCACGCATGAGCATGGCTGCGGTGCCGCGATGATCCAAAGCCAGGGCGTCACCTTCCCTCAAGTTGGCAACGACTCCCGCGATAATGGCTTCTTCGCCTGTTCCAAGGTGCATTTCACCGGAGATCAAACCGTCGTGCCAGAGTTTTGCAATGGCTTCTTCGAACAAGCGGCTTTTCAGCATAAGCGCATAAAGCGACCATAAATCGGGCGGCACAATAATCTCCTTTCATTGTCTATGGCTAACGTAGCGTTTAGCTGCCTGGCGAGCTTGCCGCCCGCCCTCGCCTCCGCACGACATCGAGCGAGTTTTCTATTTTTTCAGATACCTGGAGAGCTCACCGGCGCAGCCCGTCTGGTGCGCAGCTTGCACGGTCCTCACACATCGCAAGCCGTGTGACAGACGCGGCTTACATCCGGGGTGGCGCGACTTATTAGGCCTCGAGGATCGAGCGATTTTATGACGAAGTATCGGGATGCGATTCTGCGCCACGTCCCAGACAAGTTCATAATCCACGCCGAAATAGTCGTGAATGAGACGGTCTCGCATAGCAGACATCGCACGCCACTCGATGGCCGGATACTTTGCTCGAAACTCTTCTGGAGCTTTCTTCGCAGCCTCTCCGATGATTTCTAAATTCGGACGGCGGCGCGCCGAAGGTTTTCGTTCGCCTTGAACTCTTCTAACCTCAAACCGGCGCATGAGCCCAGCAGGTAATCTGCCTCCACGAGAATGTGGCGAAGGTAATCACGCGGCTCGAATGACATCTTGTGCCTCCGCCAAGATATGGGATCCGATGAATGGGGAGAGTGCCTCTGTGGTGATAAGTTCGATCCGTCGACCAAGATTCGCTTCCAGAAGCTCCGATAGTGCGAGAAACCGGTCAAATGTTTTCGAACCTGGAGAAAACTGGACGAGAATATCAATGTCGCTATCAGGGCGGGCCTCGCCACGTGCGACGGAGCCGAACACCGCGAGTCGCGAAACGCCGAGAGCACAGATCTCAGCCTCTAATCGACCGATGATTTCAAATACCTGGTTTCTCGTAAGTGGTGCCATGAGTGTCAATTTATCGTATTTACAACGCAAAGTAAAGTTCGGTAAGAGAGGACTAACGTTTTAATCAGGTGCGCCGCTTTTGGGCGTCACCTGGATTTTATTGTTGGACAATTATTTTAATTTTATCTATTTTTTTCTTATACTTATCCTTTTTTAATTCATGCTCCCAAAGGCGGATAACATTCCATTTTTTTCTTTAAGTTCTTTATTTATGCTTTTGTCTCGTTTTTTATTTTTGTCAATTTTTTTAACCCAATAATTTCGATTAGACTCAGGAATACGACAATGATCCTTGCAGCCATGCCAGAAACAGCCATCAACGAATATTGCGAGCCTTGGCTTACAAAATACAAAATCTGGAGAACCTGCCAGAAGGTAATTCCGTCGCCATCCTTTAACTTTGTGCTCTTTAAAAAATTTTATTAATTTCAGTTCGGTAGACTTATTGCCCCACCCCTTGACTTTTTCCATAATGCTTGAACGTTCTTCGGGGCTTACCGTATCCATGGCGACAAAACTTGCACCCAAGACTCATCAAAATTGATTGACTTTAGTATGGCGTCTCGGTCAAGGTGAGGGGGTTCTTTGATTTTGATAGCTAAACGTTCTTCGGGGACATTCTCTATGATTGTAAATTGGGAACCATGAGGTTGCCATGTAAAGACGTGTTGGTCAGCAGACTTATTGAAACCCTCTAGGTTGCTACGTTCATTCCACTGCCACCAGAACTGATCTGTTGGGTAAATAATAGTATCGAACTCGAAGGCAGCCAGCTCAAGCAAGTCATCGGACTTAATCAAAACAACTGTTCTGACATGGCGGTAGAGCTTTCTGATACCTGCAACGCGCTCATTCCAAATTGATAAAACTTTTTCTCCTAATTCATTTGGATCACATTCACTAATTTCCTTGTCTCCAAAGGAATAAATAGGAGAGTTACGTCCCGAAATTAAACGAACTTTGGACACAGTTGAGGGCCTTATATTTTTTACCGTTTTTGCCCCCCAAGCAGTTTGTTCTAAAACAATATCGTCTAGTCCGACATTCGATGGCTTCCACTCTGCCCCTACTAACCGCGCAAAAATTTCTTCCCAATCAGATCCCTCTAAACGAGCATCTTTCCCTCTGGATGCGAGGAGATAAACAACCTCTCTGCCTAAATCGACAGCAAAGTTGTTAGGGAGCTTGTTAAGGGGATATGGGGGCTTGTATTTTTCGACAGTTCTGAGCTTCGGAGATTTTGGCATAATTCGCTTCTTTTTCGAATATCCGCAACTGGCCGTCAATAATTAATTTGTCAGTTACAGGCTGGTCATCAGTAGACAACCAGCCAAGGGCTTCAATGACTCTTCCAAGAACAGCTTGGGCGACAGGGACGGGAAGACTGTTACCAGCTTGTTTTCTTGTCTGAGTGTAATTGCATATGATTTTATATTCTTCTGGAAACCCTTGCAAGCGAAGCATTTCCCTTGAGGTTAATCTTCTTTCACCATTCACTAAAAGGTAGCTATAAGAAGCTCCAGCCCGTAATGCACAAGAAAATGGGTACGCGCTTACATTTCCTGCCTTATTTTCATGCCAGATTGTAGGTTCTGCTGTTGGTTGTTGTTTGCTTAACCTCTTCTTACGTATATGCTCCGAAGCGAAATATTGTTTCGGAACATTTTTTTCTAAAATTTCACTTAAAGGTTTCATCGGAATTTTTTCAGATGGCCATATGAAAAAACAAGGGTTGCGAAAGCCAACAATAAAAACGCGTTCTCTTTTCTGCGGCAAACCGAAGTCAAGGGCATTTAAAACCTTATAAGTGGCATGGTAACCAAAATTCTTTAGGGTTTCCATAATTCTCTTTATAGTTTTGCCCTCATTGTGGCCAGCGAGCAACTTTACATTTTCTAAAACAAACGCAGTTGGCTTTTTTGCCTCTATTATTCTCGCAATTTCAAAAAATAAAGTCCCCCTGGTGTCTTCGAATCCTTTCATGTTGCCTATTATGCTAAAAGGTTGGCAGGGAAAACCAGCAAGAAGAATGTCGTGGTCTGGTATAGTTTCCGCTGGAATCTGGGTTATATCCCCTCGGGGAGTTTCTCCGAAATTTTCTTTGTAAGCATTTTGGCATTCTTGGTCTATTTCGCTGGAGAAGACACAATCAACAGGTATGCCATGCTCTTTCCCTGCATTTTGGATGGCATATCGAAACCCGCCTATTCCTGCAAAAAGGTCAATAAACCGCATGGTTGAATTATTTTCCATTTTTCTTTTATTCATATATTAAAATGTAGCATATAGATGAGAATGGTTCAATTTATTTTTTCCTCGTTATTATTTTTCAGTTGTCCAACAATGTTTATATGGATCGGGATAAAACCCCAAACACCGCAATATTTGCCGTATAAGACGCCAACGAAAAAGGCAGAGTTTCGATCACAAATATCCTTATATCGACTATTTGCGTATTTACACCGGCGATCCGAAACACTGTCAGATGTGGGGCTGACTGCCCGCCCATGAATGGGACTGGTTCGATTGGATGGCACTATTTTGAGTGGCGTTTTCGTCCCGGTCATTCCTCTGCCTCTGAATCATGATGAAGCGTAACGGAAGGAACCTGCGAACCTTTGACGGCTCGATGCCGTCTGCGAAAAGCTGGGCTACTGAACCACATTGAGGACCGTTTGTCAATGATTTTGTATACTCTTGATTTTGCATACTCTTCTATGATTGGGGCTTTGCAGTTGACTCGCGGCGGGGTTTCCGCTATACGCTACGCCTGTTCCCGGCTATCGATTCACAGTCGGGACAAACACGTTTCCTCGAAGCTTCAGCTTCTTATCGTCTATGGTTGCGGAGGCGATCAATCATGAATGCCACAGGTGTTACCTGGAAACGGCACTTTCCGACCGAGAAATCGGGGGCGCAGCTCTTCCCCGAATTCGAAATGCGGGCCAGGGCGGTTTCCGCCGAAGTGTTCCGCGTCCCCACGGCTGCAGAAGCCAGGGAAGCCCTTATCCGGCTTGTCGATAGCGTCCAGGCCAAAAAGGCGGTCGTCGTCGAGAACCCCCTTCAGAAGGCGGCTGGCATCACGGAGGCTTTGCGCTCACGGGGGGTTGCCGTCTATACCGAGCCGGAAGAGATCGCCGCCCATGCGGATACCGCCGACATCGGGATCTCGGGTGTAGAGTTCGGGATCGCCGAGACGGGAAGTGTCTTTCAGGACGGCTACGCCATCGCGACCCGTCTGGTCACGATCCTCCCGCCGCTCCATTGCGTCTTTCTTCCCAGTGCGAACATCGTCCCCGGCATCACGGAGGCCTTCGAGATCATCGCCCGATCCTTCGACCACGGCTACGTCGGCTTCATCAC
>JBDRAU010000034.1:0-3187 GCA_043823315.1 bacterium | reverse complement strand
GGGGAATGGTATTTGCTAACTTTTACGCCGTTCTTAAGTAAATCTTCAATAAGTTTATTATTCTCCTCGTCAGATAAATACTCACCTAAGGATTGGGTTACTTTTTCCCCTACCCCATACATTCTATTTAAATCTTTTTTTGAAGCATTTCTAAAATCATCTAGGGATCCAAACTGTTGCGCTAAATCTTTAGCCATCTGAGCACCTACATGGGAAATTCCCGAGGCACAAATAAAATTCTCTAGGGTTATATCCTTGGACCGATTGATAGACTCCACCAAATTCTTAGCTGATTTATCGGCAAATCGTTCGAGTGGTTCAAGATCGCCTTCGGTGAGAGAAAAAATATCAGAAGCATCCTTAACCAATCCCTGTGCAACAAGCTGCTCCATAATTTTCGGTCCAAGTCCGTCAATTTCAAAAGCACCCTTTGAGACAAAGTGATTTAGCTGACGAAGCTCTCTTGTGGAGCAATTTCTATCTGCGCAATAAAAATCAATTTCACCTTCACGCCTTACAACCCCTCCACCGCAAATCGGACATTCTGTCGGCATTCTAAACTCTTTTTCCTTGCCCGTGCGCATCCTTTTGATTGGCTCAACAACTTCGGGAATTACATCTCCAGCTTTCCTGATCACAACCGTATCACCAACTTTGATATCCTTGCGCTTAATCTCATCAGCATTATGAAGTGTTGCCCGCGAAACCGTCGAACCAGCCACAATCGTGGGTTCCATAACCGCCACCGGCGTTAGCTTTCCCGTGCGTCCGACTTGAACAATAATGTCCTTAACGACACTGGTGGCTTCTTCCGCCGAGAATTTAAAAGCTATTTGCGCGCGCGGCGATTTTCCGACTACACCAAGACGCGAGAAGGTTTTCTTGTCATTTACTGAAACGACTATTCCATCAATCTGGTATGCAAGCGAGTCTCGAATTTTCGCCAGATGCTGCCAAAAGTTAACCACGTCCTTGGCATTATGACAGATTTTATTTAATTTATAATTTGCGTTAAATCCAAGCTCATGACCAATCTCGTGTTCTTTGGAATGCAGATCGAGCCCAAGATCGGACACAATAGAATACATCATAAATTTTAGTTTTCGCGAAGCGGAAATTTTTGGATCAAGCTGGCGGATAGAACCTGCCGCCAAGTTTCTGGGGTTCGCAAAAATCTGACCGCTTTTTTTCTTTTGCTCTTCATTAATTTTGTCAAAATCTTTTTTGTCGATATAAATTTCGCCACGGATTTCGAGAGATCCCGAAACAAGTTCGGGATGACTTCGTAATTTAAGGGGAATTGATTCTATGGCTTTTAGATTATTAGTAACATCCTCCCCTACTCTGCCATCACCGCGTGTTGCTCCGCGAACAAAAACTCCATTCTCATAAATCAAAGCGACAGCCAGTCCGTCCATCTTAACTTCGCTGTAATAACCAGATCCTTCGATCTTGCTACGGCCGACTAATTTTGAAATCCTCTCTTCCCATGCCAAAAGCTCATCTTCGGAAAAAACATCGTTTAAAGAAAGCATGCGCTGCTTATGAGTAACTTTTTCAAATTTATTAAGGGCTTTTCCGCCAACTCGCTGCGTTGGCGAATCCTTGGTTATTAAATCGGGATATTGCTCTTCGAGCCGTGCCAATTCGCGCTTCAGCGAATCATCAACCGCATCCGAAACTCTCGGTTTATCTTCGACATGATAAAGATATCGATTGCGATCGATTTCTTTTTTTAATACTTCGATTCGTTTTCGCGCTTCTTGTTTGTCCATAACTTTATGTTAAACCTTAAAGAGAAAAAAATAAAGGATCTATTGACCCCATCACTAAAAACTTGAATTCTTCACATCGGATTATTCATCCACGTTCAGATTCAGGTTTTAATGAGGGGTCTGCGCCCAGCACCACTTTGCTTGCAAAGTGGTGCTGGGCTTGACTTTTTAAATAGTTAAGCGATAATGAATTCGCGGGCCTAGGGATGGCGTCAAAGCGCAGTGACACGACAGTAAGACCCCTCCCTCCCTAACGTGTACAGCCAAGTCTCCGTCTCTAGGCCCTTTTTTCGCAAGATTCCGGTTCAGCCTCTAGCTGGATCTCCGGACCATGCCTCACGAGGCTCGGCAACATGTCCGAGCCTTTTCGCTTTTTCTTAGAGCACTACGCGTTAACTGGCAGATTTTATGATCGCAAAATAAGTAGTTCCCGCATCTGTCCAAACGTTAACAATCGGCCCAGTACCTGCTTTTGATTTAATAATTTTATAGGTAGTATCACCCTGAATGAACTCACCCGTTTGCACATCGGAACCGAATTGATTTAAATAAAAATTCTCTACCGTCTTGCGATTATCGGGAGTTTTATAAGCCGCAGAAGTTATTTTCAGACCATTAAAATCGTAGTTAGCGGCTGATTGCGATTCTTCGGCAGGCGTTGCGTTTAGATACACGGCTACGCCAAAATCAACCGAACCAGGATCAATATATTGCCCTGAAATTTGATCTTTACCACTTGCAATATTAAATCCCTGGTCAGTAATTTCTTCCCTTATCTTGGGAGTTTTACTACCCCTTAATTTGGCAATTAAAACTCCGATGCCAATTAGAACTACAACCGCAATAACAATAATTAATATTTTCTTCATACCTCAACTTTTGGCGTCTTTTCTATCGCTTCTTTCTGGGAAGCTTCGACTTCGAACAATGTTTTAGCTTCAAACTTGAAAGAGGAAGCAATGATGTTGCTTGGAAAAGACCTTATCCTGATATTGAAGTCGCGGACGTTGGCATTGTAAAACCTTCGCGATGCTTCGATTTTATTCTCGGTATCAGTTAAATCTCCCTGAAGCTTAAGAAAATTTTCATTGGCTTTCAAGTTAGGATAATTTTCCGCAACGGCAAAAATCGACTTAAGGGTTTTCGAGAGTTCGTTTTCCGCTTTCTCCTTGTCCTTGATATCTTTAGCATCAATAGCATTGGCACGAGCTTTGGTTATTTCCTCAAACACTCCCTTTTCGTGCTTGGCGTATGATTTCACCGCACTAACTAAATTTGGAATCAAATCGTAACGCCTTTTGAGCTGAACCGTAATATCGCTCCACGCTTCTTCGCTGCGTGTTTTTAGGCTTATTAAACCGTTAAAAACAACAATTATATACAACACAACGACAGCGAGAACTATCAAAACA
>JBDRAU010000033.1:0-5167 GCA_043823315.1 bacterium | reverse complement strand
GTCAATTTCCATAATTATCTCATAAGTTGTGGGTACAAACTCTTTAAACCATTCAAGAAGTTGTTTGGCAGAGAAAAAATAGTAGGCCGCATTCCACAGATATTCCCACGATTGAAGATATTTTTCAGCAGTTTTTAAATCGGGTTTTTCCAAAAATTTATCAACTTCAAAAACCTGCTCGCCATCAACTTTCGATTTAGCCGAGCCCATTTTAATATAACCAAGTCCGGTATCGGGACGAGTCGGATTAATTCCAACTAAGATTAGATTACCGGGATTTTCCTCGGCAGTTCTAAAAGCATTAGTTAAAGCCTTTGAAAAAGCCTCGACATCGTGCACAACATGATCGGAGGCAAGCGTGGCGATAACAGCATCCTCGTCGCGACGGTAAATCTCGGCGGTTAAAAACAGAAGTGCTGGAGCGGTATTTCGTTTGGCCGGCTCAACGATGAAATTCTCTTTTTTAACCTTGGGTAATTGTTTTTTGATTTCTTTGGCATATTTGGTATTTGTCGAAATATAAATATTTTTAATCGGAACCGATTGTCTTATTCGATCAAATGTTTCTTGAATCAAGCTTTTATCCGTCACTAAATCCTGAAATTGTTTTGGCTTAGCGGTTCTCGACATCGGCCAAAGCCGAGTCCCGGTTCCACCCGCCATAATCACTGCATAATTCATGACACCTCCGGTGTCTAGTTAAAAGCTCATCAAGTGAAAAGTTTATCAAGTAACTTTCTTTATGAACTTTACAAACTTTCTAACTTTATAAACTTATTTATGATGATATCATAAAACGAACTTCAAGCAATTAATATACTTGAAAACCACTAAAAAGTCAACCGATGGGATGTTTTTTATAGTTCTCAATAACTTGCCTGTAGACCTCTTCATATCCATCAACCATTTTTTCAAGTGTAAAATTTTCCTCAACGTGCCTACGACAGTTTTTTCTCATCTGCAGATATTTTTCTTCGGGCATTTCCTCAATTTTTTTAATAGCTTCCTTGAAACACCCTGTGTCGTTTGGGGGGCAAATGAATCCCGTTACGCCATCCTTAACAATCTCGGGAACCGCACCGTGTCTATAGGCAATTACAGGAGTTCCGCACGCCATCGCTTCAATCATAACCAGACCAAAAGGTTCTTCCCACTTAATAGGAAAAAGAAATGCTTTGGAATTACCCAGCAAATCGTTGCGCGCTTCGGCATCAACCTCCCCCAAATACGAAATTGATGGATCACTAAAGTAAGGTTTAATACTCTCAAGATAATCGACAACAGTTTTTCCAACACCTATCGTACCCCCGAGTTTAAGTTTAACTTTAGCACTAAGAGCTAATTCGATCGCTTCTTTGGTCCCTTTATTCGGCGCTATTCTACCCAACCACGAAAAATAATCCTTTGGCTTTTCAACGAATGTAAAACTCTCCGTTTCAATCCCATTATAGACTCTGGCGTAAAACGAAAGATCGCCAAGAATTTTTTCCTGTTTTTTTGAAATTGCAACGAGGGGAATTCCTGATTTATCAGGCAGAAGCTCGTTGATGTCCTGATTGAGAGTTATATTTGTGTTTGCCGTCATATGAGTCGTTAGAATCTGAGGAATTTTAGACAAATAGCCAAGATATATAGGTAAGAATGCTGTATGACTATGATGAATAATGTCAAAATCATTTTTGGCAATATATTGCATCGCTTTAATATAATAATGGTTCTCGTAGTAGATCGCTTTCCGCATACTTTGGGAATCGTTAGGATTAAAACTATCACCAAATAGTGCTTTGGGACAAACGGGATATAATTCGGATTTAACTTTAGAATCTCCTGAAGCAATTAATACGACTTCATGGCCTCTTTCCTTCTTGCTTAGCTCCGCGGAAAGATTGTAATTAAATACTTCTATTCCTCCAGAGAATGCAAAAGTGATTGGATTGTGAATAGTCGAGACAATCGCAATTTTTAATTTTTTCTTATTCATCTTTCTCCTATATTTTAAAAGATATCTTTACGTGCATCCTGGATCTTCTTGCCGGCCTTTTCTATGCATTCCTCAAACAAATTTTTTTCGGAGAAGATTTCCAAAAACTTAAAATCGTATGCAGGCTTCATCTGTTTTCTAGTTTGCTCAAGAATCGGCTTCATTTCGCAAATAAAATCCAGATTTTTACCTATTCCCTCAATAATCCGATAATAGCCCTCCTGGCCAAGTTTTTCAAAATTTGCCGCAACGGTATCAATAAAATTCTCATATTTATCATCAGAGATATCGTATTTATAAGCCAAGAGCAGGAGATCTTTGGCAATTCCCCATTCCGGATGCGCCACATTTCTAATAATTCCCTCTTCCGTCTCATGAATATGATGAACAACCAATGATGAATCATAGACTAGAGGATAGCCGGCACGCCAATATCTCACAGACAAATCGGAACCCTCACCTCTCATATTAAAAACGACATCATCATAGCCACCGACTTTCTCGAAAACCTCTTTGTAAGTAGCGATATAACGCGAATAGATCGCTTCCGTGTAAGCCGTTTTGTCAACGGTAATCGTACGATCTTCTTTCCGTGGTCGATCGAGTTGGCCGTCTTTTGCTCCAGTACGCCAGATTACTTGTCCGCCAATTGCCCCAGCAGTTTTATGTTTTTCCAGAGCAGTTATGGTATTTAAAATTGTATCTTTCTCCACTTCCATATCAGAGTCACAAAAAACAAGAACGGGGGAGCTAGCAATCTTCGCCCCATTGTTCTTGCTTGATGCAATACCTTTCTTGTCTGGTTTCGAATAAATAATTTTGTCCCCAAATTTTTTCTGCAATGCGTCTTTCAACTCATTACCTGGAGTGTCATCCGAAACTATTACCTCTAGAGTAAATTTCTCCCCCAAACCATCCGAGGAAAAAATCAAATCTAATGTTTTTATCGTTTGATCGACTCTTTTAAAAGTTGGCATTATAATTGATATTTTCTTCATAAATCTCCTATACAAAAATAAAATTTATTTTGTTTCATCATGTCGCCACTTAGGCAGCTCGCTGGGCATTTGGGCCCAGGTTTCATCTGGTATTTCTCTTGAAATGCCGGCTAATATACCGCGTAGTTCTGCTGCATCTGCTAAATCGATATCATCGATTCCGTGCTGTTTAAGATATTCGGCCAATTTTTCTGCTTTTAAGATTGATTTTAATCTTCCCTCGTTTTCAATAAATCTCAGTTGCGGCAAGAAATACGACGGGGTTTTATCTAATCCGTGAGACCAGCGTTCTTCCTCCACTAGCCTCTTGCGATAAGTTGGATTCTTATCGGGGTCAAGCGTAGCCTCTAAATATTTACGATAATGAGCCAAGTTACGGTGAACTCTTTCATTCTCTGGTGCGCCAGCTTCAGCCCTTGCCCTACTCTGATCAAGGACTTCTGCCGAAGACATAGTCGGTCCTTCAAGGCCAAACAGTTTAACCATTTTCCTTATTCTTGCCTCATGATGAACAGAACCTATATAGCCGATCCCATTTTTAAATTCACCCGGTTTCTGATCAATAGGCGTCAAAGAACGCGCAATGTTCTCGATAGTATTAGCCGCTTTATCCTCAACAACAATCGCATCCTCAGGAATTCCAAATTTATCCATAACATATCGAGCCATCATCTGTCCCTCGCTACGCGGATAAGGGTGAGGCTCGACAGCTTCGCCAGCTTCATTCTTGAGTTCCATCTTTCCCGTTGCTCCTCCAGAAAAAATAATCTTTCTGGTTTTCCCCTCAAGATATAAAGTAGCCGCGGCAATCGCATTTAATTTAGCTTCAGGTACAAGCTGATATTTATGACCCTTTCCCTCATGACCAACCATACCCTGAGGTTGAATCGGGCCAATTCCAAAAACCATTACTGCATCAAGCGGAGCGTGGCTCTCCTGTTCGGGAGTTTCAATAGTTTCATGAGGCTCTCGAATAGCATCCGTTTCATCCCTTGGCTCGCCTGTTGATTCTCCCTCTGGCCCCATAAATCCCCTTGCCTTAAATTATTTTCCCCATGTTTGGCCAATTTTTTCGGCCAGCTCTCTCTTTTCTCTTTCTAGTTCTTCACGTTCGAATTGAACTCTTAGCTTTTCTCCTCTTAGATTGTCGGTTGCTTGTGCTACTTTTTTATAGAGTGACACAAACTTCGGAACAATTACTTTCTTCCAGCCAAACCTCTCCTCTACAAATTTTCTAGCATTTTGACCCAATTTTTCTTCCAATAAATCATCGTTAAGAATTCTATTAACGGCTTCCGAAATAGCCTTGGCGCTTCTAGGCCTAATCAAAAATCCGTTATAACCATCCTTTACTGCAAGAGAAATTCCTCCCTTGTTGGATGCTACCACTGGAGTTTCCATTGCCATTGCTTCAAGAATTACCAGTCCAAGCGGTTCATCCCAAATCGAAGGAACTACGACTACGTTTGCCATTTTATAAAATTGACGGGTTTCTTCGGACTCGATGTAACCAAGAAAATGAACATTCTTGGCATCTTTAAGTCTTGTATAATTTTCCAGATGCTTACGGTTGCTCCCGTCCCCGATTACAATGATTTCCGCGTTGATATTTTTGGCTGCGTCGATCAGGTACTCAACACCTTTTTCTTTCGTCAAACGACCAATAAACATCACCACGTCTTTACCCTTCAGATTATATTTCTTCTCGATACGGGCGTAACTGATTTTTTCTCGGTTATATGCTTCGAGGTCGATTCCTCCTGTAATTACTTTTACTTTATTGCGAAACTTCTGTCCGAAAACTTTGCAAAGCCATTTTTTGGTGTGATAAGAAACTGCCGTCACCTCTACTGCTTTTTGTAAAGCTTGAGTAGTTAAAGATCTAAATCTCAAATCAAGAGAGGCCGCATAAACGCAGGTTCCATGGCTCGTAACTAGATATCCGATTCCGTACATTGACTTAATGTAATTAGCAATCCAGGGCAACATAAAAGCATGATGAACGTGAATAACATCGGGCTTATATTCTTCGACAATTACTATTAATTGTCGAAAATAAGACAAATAATATTCGGTTATTCTTTTGCTGTTTAACTCCGAGAACCGTGGTGACTTTGGATATCTTGGATGACTGACAAAAACTGCTTTGAAGGGGGGATTAATAGGAAAGAATTTAACTCCCTTCGGA
>JBDRAU010000032.1:0-9003 GCA_043823315.1 bacterium | reverse complement strand
AAAAATTCAGTTTTGAAATTAAAAGAAATTATCCCACGGCAAAATTTTGAAGTTCGAATTCAGGCAGCGATCGGGGCCAAAATCATTGCCTCGGAGCGGATTGCGCCGTTTAGAAAAGATGTGACGGAAAAATTATACGGCGGCGATGTTACCCGTAAGCGAAAACTTTTAGAAAAACAGAAAAAAGGCAAGCGTAAGATGGCACAAGTTGGTAAGATACAAATACCTACTGATGTGTTCATTAAATTACTTAAGCAGTAAAAGGTAGCGCAGTCCCGCACCAAGCGCTCCATGCGATAACAGGAGTAATCCGTTTCGCTGGAAGCTTTGGTGCTGGGGCAAGAAAAAAATGGCGAGAGTCGGTAAAATCGATATCCCGACGGATGTTTTTATTAAGCTGCTCAAATCATAAATATATTATTGCTTAATCCCTCCGTAGTTTTCTTGTCCCGCGTAGTTTTAGCGAAGTAGGGAGCGAAGGGGGATAAAACTTTTAAAGAGTTAGGAGATAAAAAACACCTCTATTGTCATTGCGAGGAAGTATGATGAAGCAATCTAATATGAAATCATATTATGTATATCTTATGACGAACAAAACTAATATGGTGATTTATATCGGTGTCACAAATGATTTGATCAAGAGAGTCTTTGAACACAAGAACAAATCGATTGCTGGCTTTACGAAAAAATATAATGTTAACAAGTTGGTCCATTTTGAAAAATACGATGATCCGTTGAGTGCAATTACCAGAGAGAAGCAACTAAAAGCTGGATCTAGGAAGAAAAAACTCGAGTTAGTGATGAAAGATAACCCCGCATTTTGAGATTTGTTTGACGAAATTAAGAAATAAGATTGCCGCGTCGCTTGTAAGCTCCTCGCAATGACACATAGGTTGACCTTCGGTCAACCTATTTTGCTTTTTTGTTTTACTCAAACTCTTCTCTCTTCTCCCGTGAGAAGGATAGCCATGCTTCAAATAGTCCGATTAGGGCTTTAAAGGGTGCCTCGATGACGAAATCCCAAAAAATCAAAGTGATGTTGTACTCGCTCCAGCGTTCGGAGAGAAATTTCCCAATTACTACAAAAGGAAGCAAAATAAAATTATAAACCCCGCTTATCATCGTGTCGTCCTCAGGTCTAACTTCGAGCTCTTTGGCAATCGCGCGGATTCTAAAACCTAGGAAACTGACCAAGGACACAAAGATATAAAACAAAACAATACTGGCGATGTTGAATTTGAGTAAGATCAGAAGGTAGATAACGCCGACCAAAACCCCTACTGACATTACGGAGTAAATCACGTTGAAAACTAAATATTTCCTAGAAGGAGCGGAAAAACTTGTGATGAGGGGTTTTGAGATTAATTTTTCCTCAAAGACGACCGAACTTACGAGTCTGGTTAATTCCTCGGTATTTTTGCGCCCCGGAACTTTGATCAAAAGTCCAATCAAAAGCATCAAGAATGGCGGGAAAGTGATGTTGGTGATTAAGCTTGCGTAGTTAATCTGTCCCAAAACCTGTTGTTCATACGGAATCTCAATCAAAAACGCCAAGATGATTTTGGTCAACAGGATGAAAATAATTCCCCGCACGACCGCTTTTAACACTCTGGAGCGAGTTTGATCGCGCCGGCGGTTAATTTCCGATCTTATAAGGGCGCTAAAACTATCTTGATTTTTTAAATTTCGCTCAAGGTTGTCAGTCCCCTTGTAAATCAGCTCGTAAACAACGCTAAACGGAGGCGAGTTGCGCTTGATGTATTTGGAAATTTTGGATTTTTTGCTTGTTTTAAGCTGCTGCTCGGCCATCTGGTAATAACCCGCAAACGATTTAGCAAACACCTCCCCTTCAGTTTTTTTGACTTTTGGCCAGTCTTGGTAGTATCTCGAAATTAATTTAAAGCGAATCTGTTCGCGATCTTCCTTGATAATATATTTTCGGATGGCGATTTCGCTTTGGATATCTACCGAAAACGGATCTTCATTATCAAGATGAATGTTTTTTGAAATTATTTGTTTGCAAAAGAGTAAAAATTCCTCTTTGTCGCTAGCGGGAGAAAGGAGTTCCTCGATTTCACAGGCGGCAAATCCGGCGATAAGATCGGTAAGAGCGGTGGCAGAGATATTAAAAGTCGCCTTTTCGCGGAAAAAATTGTATTTTCGCAAAATACTTTCGATCTCTTCGGCAAGAATTGCCGGCACGGTTTCGTTTTCAAAATATTTCGCCCAGACAAGCTCTTTCAAGAGGGCCAGTCCGATACCGCGGCTGGCGAGATAAGCGTGGCGCTTGAGGATTCGCTTGATGGCATTTTTCAAAAATAAATGCTCGTCTTGATAATCAATGGTGTTTCGCAGTTTTTCGTAATAAAAAGCTGCTCGCCCGACTGATTCGTTGATTTTGACTTTGGCGCCGCCTTCCTTAAAAACAAATTGTTTTTTGTTCTTGACGGCAAGAATAGTTTTTTGAAGATGATCGTTCACTCCGTTAGAGATAATGGGATTATTCATTTTTGTTTTTATTAAATTGTAGGATAATCATATATGGTATTGTAATGTAGGGATTCACGAAAGCGCATCGCTTTCTATCTCTAACGGGGTAAATAACTGCTATGATAACTCTGTGCTTTTATTTTTAATAATTCTCGATTTTGTCTGGTCGGTTAGCGCTTTTTGGTATGACGCGGATAAACTCCTAACCCTCTCGCCTTTTTTATGGCTTTTTGTGGCGGTTTGTCCGGTCTTTCCGTTTTTGTTAGCACTCGTTCTGTTGCAATTGTATCGCAAAAAATCCCCAAATCAATTTTTACCCCCCCACCAAAGAAGCAAAGGTGTAATTTCTTGGATAAAATCCCGTATTTTCTATGATTTGCCCCCCTCTTCGTCTGCAAATTTAGGTTTTTGGTGGGGGGGTGTACTCGCTTTTGCCGCCATTCCGAGCGCCGTTTATGGAGTGCTGGCGATACTGTATTATCCGATCGCGATGTATTATCAAGGGTTTTCGTGGAACGCTTTTGGTCAGATTTTCTGGGTTCTATTTTACGCTCTGCAGGGGTTGTGGCTTCTAAGAAAGTTTAAGATCGGGAGATTCCCTTTTGTTTTCGTCAGCATCTTACTGATCCTGCAGCTTGTTATTATTGATTTTTATTATAAAAGCTTCGGATATTTTGATTTTACGGGGATTTCAAGTAATCTTTTAATTGGATTACTGTTTTTAGCGGTTATTTCACTCGGAGTATTTTATAAAATAAGAAAAAATTAAATATGAGCGGCGAAAGACCAACACACGATATTTTTGAAGAAAATTTTGGTAAAACAGCGGAATTTGGTCGCCTAGACGAAGGATTGAGTCGCTATCGGGCAGGTGTTTTCTATGATGACTTTGCTGAAAAGCCGCCTGGAGAGGAGCCATGTGTTGTTACGAATTATTCTGCCGAAGGAGAATCTAAAAAGAGACAGGCTACCATCCAAGAACTTGAGCCAATTGAAGGAGGGTTTGATCATTTCGTAAAAGATGGAAAATCAACTCTTGATCTTGGTTCGGGAAGCGGTGCAGCCGTTCGCGAGATGGCGCAGCTTAATCCCAACGGACGGTTTGTCGGGCTCGATATGAGGTATTCCAAAGAATCAGTCGAACTTCCCGATACAAAAAATGCTTATTTGGTGGGTGGAACTTGGTCCGAAACCTCTTTTAAGGAAGATACTTTCGATCGGATTGTATCGTTTCGGGCTTTTCCATATCATTTAGGTAGAACTCAAACAAGCGAATTAACTGATGAGCAGTTAGCCGATAAGACGATAAACGAAATTACCCGTACAGCTCAGAAGGGTTGTATCTGGCGCGGACGGCTCGCAAGTGGGACAAAAAGGGGTGATTCAAGGGGTAATGCTTGGAGAGTGGAAGTAATTTTTCCACGTCTTATGACAAAATATGGCTGGGAATTGACTACGATCGAAGGTAACGATGCTAATGAAGTTTTTATAGCAAAATTGACCGACAAAGATAAATCTACTCAAACACCTACCCCTCAACAAAGGGTTTGAAACTTAAATACTAACTGCTCGCTTCTGCTACTTCTTCGCAGCTTTTTTCACTTTCTCGAAATTCTCGTCTAGTTCTGCTTGGATTTCTTCAGCCTGTTTGGTGCTGATTTTTTTGCCTTTTTCGTATGCGCCGACGACTTTTTTGACCGCCGTTTGATATGTTTCTTTAGTGAATTCGCTAGCGTCGCCGATTTCCTCAGCGATTTTGTCCTTCATCTCAATGAGATATCTTTTGATATCTTCGCGCGTTTCCTTGCCTGATTTGGGTGCAAGCAAGATTCCGGCAATCGCTCCGGCCAAAGCTCCGACCGCTAATCCTACTCCGACGCCCTTCATTGTCTTTTTGTCCATAAATCTCCTTGTTATTTATCGATTCTAGTATAGCACAACAGCAAAAAGCCGTCTCGTTGGTGTTACCAGCGAAAGCGGCTGCTTCTGCTTCCAGACCTACGTCCACGGCTCTGCTCTTCAGGAAACCGTAGGTGCGCCAAGCACCCACGATACTCTTCATCGAGCGCTATCACTAGAGCGCACCTCCTTGTCGTAGGTTAGCTTGGATTGTAGAGGACTTAATAAATTATGCAAGTTCTAGCTTATTCATTTTTCGTAGGAGTATATCTCCCCAGGTCATCCCGATCATCTTCTTTAGCGCCTTTTGGCAAAAGTTTTACCGTAAAAACAAATTTTCTTTTTTCTCCAGTCGAGTCGACAAATTCATCCGTTTTATTTTTTTCGTGAAAATCCATTAGCTCGACGGCCAATATTTCCCGCAGAGTTTTTATTTCATCCATATTTTCCCGAACATCTTCAGTCAACTTAGCATTTCCCTCTTGAGAGTAAATTGCGTCTTTGAGTTCCTTCCTCTTCTTGGTTGCTGATTTTGCTTCTTCGGCAATCTGGGGATAAATCTTGTCGTTTTCGAGGGTGCTCCTCAAAAGTTCTTTGGCCTTTTTGTTCTCATCCTCTAATTTTTCGATAATCGCGATTCTTTCTTTGATGACACTTGTGTCCATAATGTTTAAATAATTAGTTTGACTTAGAAATTATAGCATTAAATAAGTAGAATAAAGAATCAATGTTCATATCAATATAAAAACATTGACTTCAAACGCTATTCCTCTTAAGATTAGAGGAAGAAAAGGAGGAATATGGAACTGAATCAAGAAACAGTTAGGGAGTACATTGACCACCCCGTCACCACAGCTTCCAGCGAAACGAACTACGTTCAGTTATCGCATGGAGCGCTGGGTGAGAGGGCGAGACTCAAACACCTAACCTGCGAGGAGTTCTAATGGAAATAACCACAGACAGTATTCGTGCCTACATTGACCACACTTGCGTCAAGGCGGATGCGACGACAGAAGATATCAAAAAACTTTGCGACGAAGCCAAAGAATATAAGTTTCACAGTGTTTGCGTAACCCCTGTAAAAGTTGCGGCTGCCAAGGAATATCTCGAAGGAGCCGAAATCGAAGTAATCAGCGTCATCGGTTTCCCCTTTGGCATTTCTAAAACCGAGATTAAAGTAGCCGAGGCCCAACAAGCAGTTGAGGATGGAGCAACCGAAATTGACATGGTCGTTAATATCGGCGCAATCAAAGATGATAATTGGGATTATGTTGAAAATGAGATCAAGCGCATCGCTAACGCGATTGAACCTGTAAAACTCAAAGTCATTATGGAAGTCGGTTTTTTGGCCGAGGATGAACTAAAGGAAGCTTGTCTTAGGGCCAAAGAGGCCGGCGCAGCTTTCGTCAAATCGTCAACCGGATATGGTCCGAGGCCGACCAAAGTAGAAGACATCAAAATTATGCGCGAAGCAGTTGGCGAGAAACTGGGAGTTAAAGCTTCCGGTGGAATCCACAGTTTTGATGAGGCAAAAGCGATGATCGAAGCTGGAGCGACTAGGATCGGCACAAGTTCAGCGCTCGAAATCATCGGAATTAAGACAGAGAAAGAGAATGACAAAGCGGGAAGTAACGAATGAAAATCTCATTTTTCGGAGCAACTGAAGGCGTGACGGGTTCGAACTATCTTGTCGAAACAGGCGGAGTTAAATTTCTGGTGGATTGCGGGCTCTTTCAGGGCGATCGCGAGGAACGAGAAAAAAACTGGGAAAAATTGCCGTATGATCCGAGCGAAATAGATTTTATCGTCGTCACTCATTCACACATCGATCACATCGGCCGTTTGCCATACTTGGCCAGAATGGGGTTTTCCGGCAAAATTTATTCGACCGAGCCGACGCATGAATTTGCTAAAATCTTTCTAGAAGACACTACCCATCTTCTCAAAAACGAGGCGGAAAACTTGGGCCACGAGCCGCTTTTTGAAAATGAAGATGTTTCAAAAGCCGTCGGGCTATTTGAAACAACCGGTTATCACCAAGAAGTTAGCGTTGGTGAAATTGGGATTGAATTTCTGGATGCAGGGCATATTTTGGGCTCGGCAATCGTCAAGCTCACCATCGAAGGCAAAACCGTTATCTTTTCGGGTGATCTTGGCAACCCTCCCGTGCCACTTCTTCGCGACACTGAATTTATCGACTCTGCCGATGCGGTGATTATGGAATCAACTTATGGAGATCGCTTGCATCATCCTGCCGATCAAAGGAAAATCGAACTTGAAAAATTTATCGAAGAGGCGGCCGCGCGCAAGGGTACAATTTTGATGCCCTCTTTTGCTATGGAGCGAACGCAAGAAGTTCTTTATGAACTAAGCGAATTATTTGCAAGCGGCAAACTAGATTCAATCCCCGTTTACCTCGATAGTCCTCTGGCCATCAAAGCAACCGAGATTTATGAAAAATTTCCCGAGTATTACGACCGGGAAGCGACAGATCTTGTCAAAAAACACGTTGATTTTTTCGGGTTTAAAGAGCTTAAATTCACCGAAACAAGCCAAGAGTCTATGGGGCTTGATCGCGATATGGCAAGCAAAATTATCATCGCCGGTTCCGGCATGTCAAACGGCGGACGAATTGTTCATCACGAAAAAATCTATCTACCGATACCCTCGACAATGCTCCTTGTTGTCGGTTTTCAGGTCAACGGGACGCTCGGAAGGCGATTAATCGAAGGAGAAAAAGAAGTTAAAATAGACGGTAAGGAAATCTTTGTCAAAGCTCAAATCGAATCGATTGATTCATATTCCGCTCATGCCGACCAGACAAAATTAGTCGAGTGGGTCGCCAAAATTACAGGTGGAGAGAGAAAAATTATCCTGACTCACGGCGAGCAAAAAGCCAAAGAAACCCTTTCTGGTAAAATTAAAGAGGCGACGAATATCGATCCGCTCATTCCTGCCTCAGGCGAAGTTATTGAAATTTAAAAATTAGAAAATAAAACAATCAATTAAAAATAAAAAATTGAAAATTGAAAATGGAGCATTGCGACTATGAAATATAAAATCTGCGTATCTGGAGCAGCCGTAACGGGAACCTGCTCGCCGGAGGCCGAAGAGATGACTCGTGAAGTAGGACGAGAAATAGTTCGCCAAAACGGAGTTTTGGTTACAGGCGCGACAGTTGGAGCGCCGCTTTGGGCGGCCGAGGGATGCAAAAAGGAGGATGGGTTTTCAATTGGCATTTCCCCTGCCGTTACCGAGAATGAACATGTCAAGAAATACAAACTGCCGACTAAGGAATTCGATATTATTATTTATACCGGTTTTGGCTACTCGGGAAGAAATCTACTGCTAATTAGATCTTCGGATGCCGTTGTTATATCTTGCGGCAGAATTGGCACTCTAAACGAATTTACAATTGCTTTTGAAGATCACAAGCCGATTGGGGTTTTGATCGGAAGTGGTGGAATTGCCGAGGAAATTCAGGAAATAGTGCAGGAATGCGGACGGCCTAATCCAAAAATAGTTTATGACGATAATCCCAAAAAATTGGTCGAGAAGGTTATAAAACTGATCGACGAAGACAAAAAAGCCACTTTTGATGGCAAACCGGTGGATTATCAGGAACACAAAACTCGTAAGAAGGGCTAAGCTGCCAAAGGGTCAAATAGAATTATTTTTGGTAGATAAAGATTCTGGGATTAAATTCGCTTTGGACCGGTTTATGTTCTTTTAACGGAAAAGCGATCGAGACAATTTTTGTTTTGGGGGTGGCAGAATTAAAAATAATCGGTTCTAATTTGCGAAGCAGGGAATCAAAAAGATACATATAGACAACGTCGGCTTTTTCGATCAGACGGGCTTGTTTTTGGGCTTGGCCGAAGTAGATTTGGATATTTTTTCTCTCGCCCTTCGTAAGAACGTTTAATCGGGCCAGAAGATAATAAAAAGGTGAAACTTCAACACCGATTCCTTTGGCACCGAATTTTTGGCTGGCAATGATCAAGGAGCGGGCATTGCCGCAGCCAAGGTCGAGAACTACTTGGTCGCTTTGAAGTCTGACGAGTTCGAAGGCTTTTTCGATTGTCTCGGTTTTGGCATAAACCGTCGGTGCGCCGGCAAGAGTTGAGATAATCAGCGAGGCATGCCAAATGAGTAAGATAGAGACAAGGATTATAAAAACAATTGTAAATGTCATTTATTTTAATTTAGCAGTTTAAGGAGAAAAGAGAAGCCCCGATGGTCCGCCAGTTGGCGGAGTCGGGGCTGTGGGGTGCGAGGAAGCTAGGGCTAGTAGATCCTGCCGAGCTTCTTCCCCTTGCCATGGGGCGGGGTGCCGGTGCGGTTGTAGGATGAGCGGGGCGCGTGGCGTCGGCGGGCGAACCAGTTGGCGAAGAGTGGGATCGACACCGCCAGAAACGTAACAGCGGCCATTACCCTCATGAAACCGGAAAATCCTTGCGCCTCGGGGAGAGAGCTGACGACGAGCAGGATCGGTACGACGATGAACCCGATCTGCTTGAGCTGCTTGCGGCGTCCTTTCGTCATAAACGGCTGGCTCATGATATGCCTCCCATATTCCTCGCGTAGAGGGGAATCGTAAGCGTGTTAAGGTAC
>JBDRAU010000031.1:0-23441 GCA_043823315.1 bacterium | reverse complement strand
TGGGGGGGAAGTACCTCCCAAGGGTTTGGCTGTTCGCCAATTAAAGCGGTACGCGAGCTGGGTTCAGAACGTCGCGAGACAGTAGAACATGTGCTGTCTTAAAATCTTCCTATATGCTGGAAACTCTGTAGTCCTAATAGGGCTTGTAGTATCTGGCGGTACTATTCATAATAAAGTTATGGGTAGTAATAATCCGACCAGTGCAGACAATCAGCAGGAAAGATCAAAGATGTTCTCACGAGGATACGTCACAGGTTTGGTTGATGGCGAGGGCAGTTTTCATATTGCCTTCCAAATACGCAATGATTTGCCTCTTGGCATTTCAATAATTCCGGAGTTTCATATTTCGCAAAACAGACGCTCCAAGGGAGCTCTTGAAATTGCGAGAGAAATTCTAGGATGCGGATATATCAAACCAAATCACAGAAAGTCGAAAGACGATACCTATGTATTGGTTGTTAGAGATAGGTTCGATCTCTTGACGAAAGTTATACCATTCTTTGAGTATAATCGGTTGCAAACCACAAAAGGCGAGGACTTTGCGAAATTTTGCAAAGTCGTTCGGTTTATGAATCGAGGTTTGCATCGAAAGTTAAGCGGAGTCAAAAAAATCATTGACGTCGCTTATCGAATGAATGGAGACGGCACAAGACGTATTCGCGCGAGACATGAGTTAATAGCATCTTTGAAATCCCCAGAGACTATACGGAAGAACTGATCGCGCTTCACTATTGTTCAGCGCTTATGATCACGCAAATATCACGCGAATCAAAATCGCGAATCATCGCTCGAATCATTCGAGTGATGATTCGAGATAAATTCGAGTGAATTCGAGTGATCGAAGTGCCGAGCAGTGGCGAGGCGCGTCGGTAAGATATAGTCCGAACTGCTCCGAAATTCAAAAATCGGAGTTCCGACTTCCAGTGTGAAATAAAAAGAAGCGTCGGGACATAGCGATATGCAGATCCTACCACGCGGTAGGGCGCCACAGAGCAAAGCTGTAAATAGATGTGGTTTGCAAAGTAACAGATTGTCGGTCCTAATCTGCTGTGACCGCGGAAACTTGAGAAGATCTCTTCATAGTACGAGAGGACCTGAAGGGGTGAACCTCTGGTGTATCGGTTGTCGTACCAACGGCATTGCCGAGTAGCTACGCTCATTCGAGATAACCGCTGAAAGCATATAAGCGGGAAGCTCACTTCAAGATTAGGTTTCTTAGACACCAGAAAGACCATCTGGTTGATAGGCGCTAGGTGTAAGTACAGTAATGTATTCAGCCGAGGCGTACTAATTGTCAAGTAGAATTTGAGAAACTTCTTCTTCTACTAAAGCTCGAAATCACTTTCCAAAGCTTTAGTTGGAGATTTGAACAACTTCTTAGATGATGTGTTATAATTGATAAAATGAGAAAAAGAAAAGCAGGATTACTATTTACTTTAGTCGGCGCTTTCTTAGTGGTGGGCGGTTTTTTGAGCTACAGGCCGGTTTCGGCCGATGTAAGTAGCTATGAAACGCTTGCTTCTTGGGGTCCGATAATTCTTTCCGCTGGATTGGCCCTGCTTGCAATTGGTTTTGTAATCACAATTTTCTTATTTTTTACAGATTGAGTTGCTTGCCCCGTAGCGAACTTGTTCTGCTACTGGGGTCAATCCCGGATTTACAATTGTGTCATCCTGAGCGTAGCGAAGGATCTCTCAGCTTGTCTGAGATTCGTTAATTGATAAAGAAGGTTTTGTGTTGGTGATAATGGCGGTGGGGGTACACCTCTTTCCATTCCGAACAGAGAAGTTAAGCCTACCAGCGGCGATGGTACTTACACCGCAAGGTGTCGGGAGAGTAGCACGTCGCCAACACAAAGCCTTTTTTTAGTACTCAAACAACCGCCAGAAAGACGTTCTTCGGTGAACGGCTCAATGATTGAGCCGTTGGGATTTTTGCCGTCATCCTGAGCGGTAGCGAAGGATCTCTGGCGAATGCCAGTTTCCCCCGACATCCGTCGAAGATTCTCCAACTTTGGTTCAGGATAACATTGATAAGTCCTTGAACTTCGGATTGAGTGTCTTAATTAGTTCCATTTTCTTTTTTCTTGTCCAACCCTTGATTTTCTTCTCGGCTGAAATAGCTTCTTCCGGTGAGTCGAATTCTTGAAAATAAACAAGCTTGTCAATGTTATATCTTGCCGTAAATCCTTTGACTAACTTGTGTTTGTGTTCCGATAGTCGTCTTGATAAATCATTAGTTACGCCAACATACAGAATAAATGACTTGTTAGTCATGATGTAAACAAAATAGGACTTTTTCACAATTCTTTATTATTTTTCCTCGCATTCGCGAGAGATTCTTCGCGTTGCTCAGAATGACAATTAATAGAAACGATTTTTACTTAGTGAATTTGAAGGTGGAGAGGATTTGATCGAACTGGGTTAATGGCTTTGAATCGGAGCCTTTAATCCTGTAATGCACAAGAAACTCTGTGGTTTTGTAAGTAAATTGACTAATTGCTAGGGTTTCGCCATCACTTTTTTCAGTCGATGTGCCGGCAGTCTTCGAAACCACCGTTAATCCACTAGTGCTCGCAGTTATATCATATGAAAAATCCGGGAAGAACGGACCAAATCCATCAGGATTTACCCAGACTTCCATACTATCAGCAGTGTCCTGAATAATTACCTTCTTGCTGACACTCCAGTTACCACTTTGGCTCAAGGCATCTGTTATTGAAAGAGTAGCCGGATACTTAAAGCTAAATCCATACTTCTCATTCGTATATGTTTTCCAGCCGGTGGTATCTGTAGTTGCTGTGGTAGTTACAGTTGCTGTCGCGCTACTTAAAGTTGCAGTTTGTGCTACCGGAGTTTCGGGCTTACTTTTAGATCTTACTTTTCCGACATAGTAACCAGCCGAGCCAAAAACAATCGCAACTATTATTAACACCAAAATCCACATTCCCGTTTTCGATCCCTTTGGCTTTTCCATTATCATTTCTTCTGGCATTGATACCTTTCTTAATTAAAACCCCATGCTGGCTATTATCCCTTCTTCCATCTTGCTATCAAAAGCATCATCTTTTCTGGTTGTAATTTCAAAATAACTCTTCGAGACCTTGAGAAGATAAATAGTCTCATTTTCGTTTCCTGCTTTTTTGGCCTTATAACCGGTCTTATTTCCGATAACTGCTTTTTCGGGATTTAGGAAATACGGCTCCTCAACTCGTCCTTCCAGTACAGAGCTTGTCTTCGAAGAATACTTAGCGATATAATCCTCAAAATCAACTACTCCGAGGGCGTTCCAGTCCAATTGCGCCAAGGAGTCAAAATACGATATCTCGAGCTGATCCTTAACATTTTGCTCGGTATTGTTTGCTTTAAGCTGATTTTCAAGAGTGTTGGCAGCGATCATCAGGTCTGCAGCATCTCGCGGCCAAAAATCCCTCACAAACCAATTTTCCGGAACCGTAAAGGATAATCCGATCGTTTTATTGGAGTAGATAAGCTCGTTATTGTTTAGTGTGCTTCTTGAAATTTGGCCGGGGTGATCTCTGGCTGGACCTGATGAAGTTATATCGAAGTCCTTAATTGAAACAGTCGAGAAACCGCCGGAGTGGTTTGTGCCGTACCAGTAGCCTAGATAGCCGAACAAGATTACGGCGATTACGACCAGAACTAAAGTAGTTGTTTGACTATAGGCGTGGTTTTTACTTTGCATAGATTTATTATACTATTGTTAGTATGGAAACAAAAACTTCCAGAAGTGTTTGTTTAGTTGTTTTAGTCTCAATTGTCTTGGGAATTCTGCTTCGAATCTATTTCCTTTTCCAGCCGGGCTATGAACTAGATATTAATACTTTTATTCATTGGTCAGGAAAAATCAGCGAGGGCGGTTTTTGGTCGCTTTATACTTCCAACTATCAATCAGGCCTTGATTATCCGCCGCTTATTCCATATCTAGGACATTATTGGCTCGGCCTAAAGTTTTTCTGGAATCTCGCCGATCAGCAGATCTTCAAACTTCTTCCAACGCTTGCTGAAATAATTTTCTCTATTATCGCAGCAATTTTTGTCTGGAAGAGCAAAAGTCAGTATAGGGCTTATCTCCTTGTTCTTGTTATTATCCAACCCGCTTTATCATTAATTACAACTGCTTGGGGACAAGTCGATTCTGTTTTGGCTTTGTTTCTAATTTGTGCCTTTATCTTGATTGAAAAAAATCTCTATTTATCAACGCTCTTCTTGTTCCTGGCGCTTCTTACCAAGCCCCAAGCTTTATTTGGAATTCTTATTTTTTATATTATTGTTCTATTTCGAAAAGGAGTATTGAATGCTCTAAGGCAGCTTGTTTTTTTTCTTATTCTTACAGGACTGATGTACTGGCTTTTTGCATCCCACTCATCTAATTTTTTGGCGGTTTATCTTCTTTCTTCGAACCGTTATCCGCTTACATCAATGAATGCTTTCAATTTCTGGTGGCTTATATTTGGTTCTTCAAGTTTTTCTATTTCGGATACAATTGGGCAAATCTTAAGCTATAAAACCATTGGGCTTAGTTTATTTGTCGCTTTTCTAGCTCCGGCAGTCTTCTATCTTTACAAAAAAGCCAAAACGCTCCCCGAATACTTTTTGGCGGCGAGTTATATTTATTTGATTTTCTTTACTTTTCCAACCCAGATTCATGAAAGATATTTATATCCGGCGATCGCGCTTCTGCCTTTTGCAGCGATTAAAAATAAGAAAATATTTTGGGTTTATATAGTTTTGTCAGTGACGCTTTTTCTCAACAATTACGCGGTCCTGCAAAGCGTCATTCCCCAGCTCAAGGAGGTTGCATCAGTTTTGAACTTGCCTGTTTCTTCTGGCTTTACAAAGGTCATTTCACTAGTTAATGTAGTAGTAGCAATTTATATGGCTTTTAATTTTATTTATGAAAGTTTTAAAAAAGATTCTAAATAACAAGTTTGCAACTGCTTTTATTGCGATTTTGATACTGCTCGTTTTAAGTCGTTTCTTATTTTTGGGACTGCGTCCTCCGCATCACGACGAAGGAATGCTGGCATATTTTGCCTATCAATTGGCGGACCTCGGAAGCTATACTTATACTCCTCAGATTCACGGACCGGTTCTCTTTTATTTTACGGCATTAGTTTTTAAATTTTCTTTTATCTCGGGCGCGCTTCGGATTTCGATGGCACTTTGCGGTGTCATCCTGGGTTTATCGGCGTTTTTATATTTCAAGAAAGAGTCAAAAATAACCGCTATAATTTTATCGCTGATGATTCTGGCTTCTCCCGTTCTGACTTATTATTCGAGGTTTTTGGTTCATACCACTATCGTTATCTTATTCGAGTTTTGTTTTGTTATGAGTTTTAGAAATTTTTGGCGCTCTTTCCGGCCGATACATTTATTCTTAAGTGCAATATTTTTATCTCTTGCCTTTGGAACTTCCGAAACCGCCTATATTTTCTTGGCGATTTTGGTTTTGTTTATACCGGTTTATCTGCTTGTAAACAGGCGAAGTTTTTTAAATAAATGGAAGGAATTTATAAAATTTTGCCGGAGCGGTGTTTTTGATATTTTAAGTTCGGTTCTAATTTTTGCAATTGTTTGGCTTTTGATTTATTCCGTGGGCCTGACGAATCTTGAGAGTCTGAAAATTTCTCTGCCAAATCCTTTCAATTCATATTACGGACTGGGGTTTTGGCTCTCCCAGCACCCGGTAAGATTGGGGGGACAGCCATGGTATTACTATATTTTGCTGGCAATTATCTACGAGCTTCCGGCGCTTTTTGCTTTCTTGGCTGTGATTTTCAAGGTTTTCAAAAATCGCCGGCCGTTTGAGCTCTTCTTGGTCTTTTGGACGATCGCGAGTTTTGTTGGCTTCAGCTGGGCGGGGGAAAAATTTCCATGGCTCTTTCTACCCTTGCTTATTGCTTTGACGGTAGCCGGCGGATATTTTATCGGAACTTATTGGAAGCAAACCAATCGCATCGTTAAGATTATTTTTATTATTTTGCTGGTGTGGAGCGGTTTTAACCTGATTCGGCTAAATTTCTTGGGAAGCTCTGATACCAGAGAGCTTGTGGTTTATGTTCAGACTCCCAAAAGCTTCCAAGCGCTGGAAAATAAGATTAAAGAGAGTTGTCAGGGCAGTTCGGCTAATTGCGTATTGATCGATCCCAAGATTACTTGGCCGCTTTCGTGGGATTTTCTAAAAACGGGTAGATTGGAGGAGTTTAGAGAAGAGTCGAACCTCGAAGGTGCTAAATATGCTTTTTTGAGTCCTGAAACTCCCGCTCCATCAATTTTCTCTGAAGGTTGGAAACAGGAATCGGTTCAATTAAGAGACTGGTGGGTTCCTGCAAGCTGCCGAAAGTTGTCTTGTGCAGGGCAAAATTTAAATTATTTTTTCACAAGGAAGATTTGGAACGATAAGGGCGGGTTTAATATAAATCTTTATTCCAGGGAGTCAGAATAGATTGTTGTTTATTGACAGCAAAAAAATGTGTTATAATCAAAAGGAAGAAAAAATAGGGGCATTATGAAAAAGATCTTGTTAGTTGTTGTATTGATAGCGACGCTCGGTTTTGCAGGAGCGGTTAAGGCGGAGGGGGATACGGTTGTGTTCTCGGCTACCAGCGATAAATCCAACTATCAAGTTGGAGACGATGTTGTTATCTCTCTGAACGTGGATGCGGGTCCGTATGCTAGTACCCTATCTGTTATTGACTTTAAGGTAGCAATCAGCGACACTTCGGTAGTAGAGCCAGGTTCAAATACTCCACTTACCCTGGGAACCATTTTTACAAATACAGTCACTCAATCATATGCGGACGGAATAATATCAGGTGTTGTGTTTATTGATCCAAACAATAAACCCTCTCAAAGAAGCGGAGTTGTAGGTACGCTGACGTTAAAAGCTCTTAAGGCGGGTGAGTCAGTAATATCCTATGATAGTATTCAGGCAACCGAAGAAAACAACGAACTTAGTTACGTGACCACAACCGCGAGCAGTTTAACTGTCACAGTTGAAGGAGCGGAGGTTTCAACTACCCAGACGACTTCAGAATCTTCGTCTACGTCTGCAAGTACTGCTACTAAAACTGCGACTCCCAAGCCCGGTAGTGCAACGACTGGTCCCGCCGAAGTAATATTTGTGGCAATCGTATCTGGTTTAGTCATTCTGTTCGGCTTAAAGCTCGCCAAAAAAATAAATACAAGTTCGAGGAAAATATGAAATCAACTTTAACTAGTTTAATAATTGGACTGCTGATAATATTGGCAGTTGGCTTCGGAGGATATTACATTGTCAACAAGCTTCGAGCTAGTGCTGATGTTGAAACCTCCACTGGTGCGGCAGCTAAGGCCGACATCAATAAAGACGGGGTTGTGAATGCGCTTGATTTAAATGCCTTGAACAACGCAATTTCATCAAAATCCACTGATAAAAAATATGATTTAAATTCCGATGGAAAAGTCGATACTTTGGATCTGAACGTACTAATAACGAACTATTCAAGCTAAATTAATTCACGACTTACGCAAAAATATAATATTCTTCGAGCGAGCACATTCGACAAGCTCAGTGTAAACTCCGCGAGTCGAGAAGTTCTCCATAAAGTCGAACGATAAATTCGTAAGTCGTGTTAATTACAAAATAGTGCTCCTTCTTAGAGTTGGAAGTATGCTGTTCCAAGTTTTTGTTGCTATCTTAAAAGCATCCTTGCCTTTTTGGGTTAGATGATACGTCTTTCTCTCTTTTTCTCTGGCGCTGGTTTGTTGTATTAAGCCCGCTTTTTTAAACTGGGCTAGGGCGGGATATAAAGTGCTCTCAGAGGGAGAACAAAACTCGTTTGAAAGCTTCCGAATTTCCTGAATTAAAACATATCCGTGAAGGTCTTTGTCTTTTAAGGCCCGTAAAATAAAAAATCTAATCAAACTTTGGTTGACCAGTTTTTTCCAGTAATCTTCGGAAGCGTAATCGGTCATATTCTCCTGTCATCCCGAGTTCAACCCGGCTTTGTTGCCAAGCGAGGGATCTGATTATATTTAGTATATAGAATACAGTATACAGGGTGGAGCGGGTAGCGGGAATCGGTCACGCATCAAAATCTGCTGATTTTGTGCTCGACCCCGGCTTGGCCCGTCGGCATACGGATTTGTTTTGAGCTCCACTCTCAAAACTGCCTTTCGATTTCCAACACTCCAACTCTAAAATAACTTCGTTATTTTATCTGGAGCTCCTTACTCGACGAAGCTCGAACCTATTTCGAACACAATTGCTGAATGTTCCACCTCGCGGAGTTTGCCCCGCACCAGAACGAAGTTCGGTTGGAGCGGGTAGCGGGAATCGAACCCGTATTTCAACCTTGGGAAGGTCGTGTTCTACCACTAAACTATACCCGCGTAAGATTGAAGATACTAGAAATTGCCGATTTATTCAATTCTCATCTGCCAGATCATTGATTTTTTAGCAAAAAAAGACTAATATATGGCTTATCTCGTATAATCCACAAGGAGGGTTGGAGATGAATTGGTGGCAGTTTCTACTGGTGCTGCACGGTGGTTTCATTGTCTTCAACTTTCTTCTGTTTCGAGATATACCGGAGCGCTCGAAGCTTGCTTTTTGCGGGCTGGGGCTGTGGTTTGTGTGGCTGGTCTGGTTGATCTTGGACTATATGTACCGCCGGAGATTTGGGGATCAGCTTCAAGTTCTTCTCCAGATCAAACCGTATCGCGGAAGGTTCTAGGGCGCCCCGAAGGGGCGCCCTCCCCATATCATTGCTTAACAGGTTTGGTTGTAGTAAAATCATCAGTATGGAAATAGAAAAATTTAGAAAAACGATAAAACCTGGATTGAAGCTTGTCGTTGAAGATAAAGAGCTTACTGTACTGGAGGTCATTAAGTACAGATTTGACGATGGAGGTTTTTATATCAAGTGCTCTTTGAGTGATGATTATGTTATTGCTGAAGATAAAGAGATGAACGTTTATATAATAGTGAATCCAGTCAACGCTAACTTCACAGAACCTTTTTCGGAAAAAATTAAGTTTGACAACAAGGATTTTAAATTTTTATATTTTGCACACACCGTAGCGGAAGAGGTTTGGGGAGAAGGACGAGTTAAAAAAGGAAGCGGAGAAAGATTTTGGGATTATATGGCAGAGGATGGCAGTTATCTTAGCTTAGGGATTAGTGATTTGTCTAACAAGAAAGTTGATTTTTATGGCAAAACCATCGCTTCGGAGTGTGTAAATATAAAATAAATCTTGCCAACGTAGCTCAGTTGATAGAGCAATGCTTTCGTAAAGCAGAGGTCGTGGGTTTGAATCCCACCGTTGGCTCCATATTAAAACTAAATTGGAAAAAGCTATGAAAAAAATCCTTACATTTCTGATAATTAATGCAGTTTTGGTTGCTGGCAATATTTATGCTTGGCTTCTGACGCTCAAAGTTGATTATCAACTCGCGTGGGTAGCCTTCGTTATCGTCTTAGTTAACATAATTCTGTCCCTACTTGTGTTATCGCGCCAGAAAACGATTATGTATTTTTTTGCGACAAGTTCCTTGATCATTGAGTTACTTCTAATTATTAATTACTTCTGGATTCAGGGACGAGGATTGGCTTTGTGAAAAAAAGTAGCTTTTGGAGATTTTTAGAAATTTTTCCAGGGGCCCTTGCTTGGACTGGGATAATTCTGCCGATTATCTTTTCGTTTATTTGGCCATCTGCAGTAGCTATTTATGTATTACTGTTTGATCTCTACTGGATTATCAATGCGTTTCTAATGGTTCTTTTCATGTCGCAGTCGTTTAAGAAAATGAGGAAAAATCTTCATACGGATTTTGGTTCACGACTTGAGGCTTTAGATGTAAAAGATCCATTAATTAAAAATCCCGATGAGCTTTATCAAGTCACAATGTTTGCGACATTCGGTGAAGAACTCGAAACACTGGAGCCATCAGTGGAGTCGGTAATTGAATCGAGCTGGTCAAACTCTCGCAAGATAATTATGTTGGCTGGTGAAGAGCGCGACCGGGAAAGATTGCAAAGAGTTTACGGATCACTTTATCAAAAATTTGGTAAGAAAATTTTTGCATTTATAGTAAGCGAACATCCCGATGGAGTTGAGGGTGAAGTTCGCGGCAAAGGGGCGGGATGCCATTATGCCGGAGTTGAGCTTTCTAAATTTATCGAAAAGAAGGGGATTGACGAGGCAAATGTTCTTGTGACCGTAGCCGATGCCGACACAAGATTTCAAAAACAGTATTTCAATGCGATAGCTTATGAGTTTACGACAAACCCAAATCGTCACCGCCGGAGCTATCAGCCAATTCCAATTTTTTCAAATAACATTTGGCACGCTCATTTCGTATCCCGTCTTACGGCTTGGGGATCGAGTTTTTGGCAGATGATTGAGGCCTCAAGGCCATGGCGCTTGGTTAATTTTTCAACGCATTCCTATTCGCTTAAAATGCTTCGCGAAATGGATTATTGGTTTGTCAATGTTGTCAATGAAGATTCGGGACAATATTGGCGGGCTTATTTTGCTTTTGACGGTGATCACGAAGTTGTTCCGATTTATCTGCCTGTGCACATGGATGCAATTTTTGCAGAGGATTTGAAGACTACGTTAAAAAACCAATATTTGCAAAAACGGCGCTGGGCGTATGGAATTGAACATTTTCCATTTATTGTTACCTCTGCAATAAAGAATAAAAAAATTTCTTTTGTGGATAAATATTTTCGTATTGGGCGGTTGATTTTTGATTCATACAACTGGTCAACCGCCAGCTTTTATTTAGCACTTGTAGGTTGGCTTCCGCTTATTTTCTCCGAAAGTTATAGGACAACTGTTCTGGCGGTTAACATGCCGCTTTTAACTAAGTTGCTTTTGCCATTAGCTTGGATATTCACAGCTATTTCTGCCTACATCTCGCTTGTCTTTCTTCCACCGCGACCCGAAAATGTCAAGAGGACCAAGTATTTCGAGATGGTTATTCAGTGGTTCATCTTGCCGGTTACGGCTGTAATCTGGGGATCAATACCTGCTCTCGAAGCTCAAACGAGATTGATGCTGGGTAAATACCTTACTTTCTGGGTGACGCCTAAAAGTACCAAAAAATGACGAAGGCAATTAATTTTAGCAAACTCTTTATCTCTCTAGCCCTCTTACTCCTTCTGGGGCAATTTGTCTTGCAAATTTCTCTGGCTCGATTTGATTCTCAAACTACCGATGAGGCCGTTCATTTATCGGCGGGATATACCTATCTCACTCGCCGCGATTTTCGCTATAATCCCGAGCATCCTATTCTGATCAAGGCGCTTTGTGCCGTGCCGCTTTTATTTGTAGACATTAAACATCCAAGCGATGAACAAAAATTATGGGATGATTCAAGGGGTTTCTTTTTTGATTCTTGGTGGCAGAATCGGACATATGGTGAAAAACTTCTCTATTCTTCCTCTAATGATGCTGAAAGAATTCTGTTTTGGGGAAGGTTGCCGGTGGTGTTTTTGACCCTAATCTTGGGTCTTTCGATTTTATACTTTGCCCGAAAACTTTATTCTTCCGCAGGTGCTCTAGTAGCGGTTGCGCTCTACTCGTTAAATCCCGTTGTCAATGCGCACGGACATTTAATCACGACTGATATTGCTATTGCTCTGGGGTTTTTTCTCTCAACCATCGCCGCTTTATATTTTTTCAAAAAGCGAAATTTCAGAAATTTCATTTTCTTGACTTTAGCACTAGTATTCTCGGCGCTTGTTAAATACACTGCCGTTATTTTAATTCCAACAATTGTCGCTCTTTTCATCTACTCATGTATTGCGGGATTTATCGAAAGGGGCAAACGAGTCAAAACTTTTTTGTTTATCATCCTTCTTTTCGCACTAACTTGGGCGCTGGTATTTGCCGCTTATGGATTCAAAATTGATCAGATTCCGCCAGTTGATTCAATCTCCGACACTTGGGCCAAGGAGAATTATCCCCAGAAACAAGTTGAAGTAACGTCTAATAGACAAACTTTCGACAAGGCGCTTCGTTTTGCTGCGCCGGTGCTTCTGCCCCGCGATTATTTTAAGGGACTCTTTATGGTATTAACTCACGCTGGCGGCGGTCACGATTCATTTTTGCTTGGAAAAGTTTCAAACAGTGGCTGGTGGTATTATTTTCCAGTTGTTTTTGTAGCAAAAAATCCGATTCCTGCCCTTGTTTTGATCGGTCTTGGATTTTGGGCAATTGCGAAAACAAAGGATGATCGCAAAGAGGGTTTGTTTATTTTGACAAGCGCACTGATATATCTTCTATTTGCCATGAGCTCAAAAGCTAACTTAGGCGTCAGGCACATCCTGCCAATTTTTCCGCTTTTATTTTTAGGCGCTGCTTCGCTTGCTAGGTTGAAATTAAAAATTTTACGAATAGTTATAATTCTGCTGATTGCGTGGCTTGTTTTCGAATCAATCTCTGCCTTTCCGTATTACCTTTCTTACTTCAATCAGTTATTTGGCGGAAGGCAAAATGGTTATCGTGTTGCCAGCGATTCAAACCTTGACTGGGGACGTGACTTGAAAGAAATTGCGGAATATTTACAGATCAATTCGCTTGAGAAAGTTTATATCGATTACGACTGGAACGGAGCAAGTTCGCTTAAATACTACGGTATTACTGCCAAAGTGGCGAAAAATTTAAAACCAAGCGATAAGGGATATCTAGTTATTGGCGGATCCAAACTGGACTCTCCTGAATACGATTGGCTTGACTCGTACGAGGTTTATGATAAGATCACCCCTTCGGTTTTTGTTTATAAGATTGACCAGCAGGTCATCCCGAGCGCTCCCACGGGGAAGACGAGGGATCTTTCGGCAGGTCATCGCGAGTGAGTAATTACCCCCACCTGTCATCCTCGATCGGACGATATCAACCCCACTTGTCATCCTCGAGCCGGAGTGTACTCGCTCCGACGTCGGGGATCTAGGCATATAAATTTAAAATAAAAAATGATAAATGAAAAATAATTGTGATATTTCCATCGTCATACCGGCGTATAACGAAGAAAAACGTCTCCCCAAAACACTCAAAATAATTTGCGATTATTTTGAGGATCATAAGGACAATGCCTATGAAATTATTGTTGTGGATGACGGCAGTTCCGACGATACCGAAGGGGCGGCTAAATCTCTTGGCCGAAAGGAAATAAAGGTTATAAGCTATAAAACGAATCGCGGCAAGGGTTATGCGGTTAACTTAGGCGTTTTGAAAGCCGAGGGAGATTTTATACTTTTTGCGGATGCGGATAATTCAACGCCGTTTGAGCAAATTGAAAAATTCCTATCTCGCAAAGACGAGTTTGATGTAATCATCGCTTCGCGCTATCTCGCCAAAAGCAATATCAAAGTAAAACAACCCTTTTTAAGAAGACTGGGAGCAAAGATGGGAAATTTGATGATTAGGTCGATGCTTCTACCGAAGATTAAAGACACGCAGTGCGGTTTTAAGATGTTTCGAAAGTCTGCAGCTAGAGAAATATTTTCGGGTCAAACTATCTGGCGATGGGGATTTGATATAGAGATTTTGTATATTGCTAAGAAACTTGGATATAAAACAAAAGAAGTTCCGGTTAATTGGTACAACGACGAAGGTACAAAAATCCAATCCCCGCTAGTGTTCCTCTCGACATTATCGGAGTTGTTTAAGATTAAGATGAACTCATTACAGGGAAAATATAAAAAATAATTGCTGACCGATGGCCAACAATTATTTCTGGTACGCCCGGCAGCCTGTCTGCTGTTAGGCAGGGACTCGGTCACTGATATTTGCCTACTGGCAAATTCATCGACCCCGCCTCGCCGCCCTTCGGCGGCTCCGGCTTTCGAATCCTGTGCTAGCCAAATCTTAATAAAAAAGTGAGCTGAAGCTCACTTTTTTATTAATCTGGTACGACTTACTTTGCGAAGTTCGAGAATTTTATGAACAAAATCTGAATTGATTGTTCCGCCTCGCCTGCTGAGCTCGGCGTTGTTTGTCGGCAAATCTCGACCCCCCACCGAGATTTGCCGACAAAGATGTGTTGCGATAAATTTCGCAACGAATTCCAAAAAACAATTTGCGGATTTTGTTATTTTATAGTACCAGAAAAACGAGAGAATTAAAGGTTGGATTAGTTCACCACAGCCGTCATAGCAGTTGGAGCATTGGGTTTTTGATTCGTATGATATCCAATATCATATGAATCGATTGTTGGAGTAGATGTCCCGTTAGTATTTGATAATGTTGCTTCAATTTGTAAATAACGATATTTTGTCGGATTGTTTGAATCATCTCCGGTTCGAGATGTTACTGCACCGATAGAGCCTACCCAACCTGTCCAATCAGTTCCGTTGGATGATGTGCGATAGCGGTACGCTACTGATGTACTTACTGGAACGGTTTTGCTATCGCTAAATGTCTCCCATTGCCAGAAGTTAGCTCCACCGTCTATTTGAATGGTAGAAGTAGCGACCCCTCCAGAATAATCCGACAATTCGTAGATATTTATGGATGATCCAACTCCCGAAAATAACCTTACTTTTGTTGTCGTTATTGGAGCATGAACAGAATCATACGGATAACATGAACCCGGAGAGCAATCGTGTGAAAAGACCTGAACCCATCCACCACCATCCCAATATTGATATGTAAGATTCCACGAGAACTCTGGTGGTGGTGGGGTGTCTGAAAATATTGTTGTTCTCAAAAAAGTCACCTCAGACCCAAAGTCATGCTCTATGTATTCCCCAGGATTGTAATTAAAAAGAAATGAACTTCCACCAGTATTTCCATCATGAACAACATCCAAACTACTACCTCCACCAGAACTATTTGACGACCAGGTTCCAGCTCCAATCAGACTTTGCGATTTATCGCTAATCTCAATTGAGCCAGGACTTGTAGAGGAATCAATATTAACTTTTGTTCCAGTATTCCATTCAGCTTGAGTCGTAATAGACGCAGTATTTGATGATGCCTTAACTTGTTTTGTATCTTGTCTGTGGTTCGATCTTATGAAGAAAGTACCGAAAGCTAACCCTAACGCTACAACAATAAAACCAACTATTAGAGTTTTCTTTTGAAACATTCTTCCCCTGAAATATTTTTTAAACTATTCAAGTCTAAGTATAAAGAAAGCCCTTGCCTTTCGCAACTTAATGCTAGAGACAAGGGCTGTAACAATACACAATACTACTGTGAAACTTGGTCGGACTATCGGAATAGCCAGAGTTCGACCAGCCGAACGCAATGCCCGTCTAACGATGACACTCTAACTTTGTTGCCTCGCACATTGAGTGCGCCATGGGTCTTGCAGGCCGAGAAGATGTAGGAGTTTCCTGCTACTTCGACGACTGCTTTGGACGTAGGAGGGTAGCCGGGGAGCGTCATCATCGTCCATTCAATGCGACTGAACGTGACTGGCGACTCCACAACCAGATCCTTAGTACAGGAATCAGAGAGAGAAACCTCTGTGTCCTTGCAGTCCCTGATCTCCTTCGGTCCAGCCTCGATCAACCCACGCTTCCGCAATTCTAGAAGCTCGTGGCTTGATTCGTAGCTCACTCTGAATCCCGATTTGGCCAGCTTTTCTGGATCACGAGGCGGTCCCGCCATTGCAGAGTCAGATCTTCCAGTGGGTCCGTCGAAAGAACGAGGGAGTCTCACAAGACAAAGGCCTCGAACCGTGCGAACATCGACTGCACCGAAGGTGTAGGAATCCACACTATCGGCTCTGTTGTCGCCAACCAGCCAAAGCCGGCTATTGGCTCGCGATTCAATCCGCTTGATGATCTCCTCGTGAGAGGGAGCCGGACTTACTGCCAGCACGATGTCACCCCGCCGCACTTGTCTCCATGGTCGAACAAACAAGCACCGTTGGCCATCCCTCAGGGTCTTCAGCATCGAAGTTCCCTGTCCAACCGGACAAGACGGATTCACCGTATAGAGCAGAACCCATCCTCCACCAAGTATGCACATGACGCACAGCAAAACGGACAGACGACTGTGTCTTCGTATCGTACTCATAGAGCCCACCTACCTTCAAAGATCTTTCGCGGGGTCGCTCAAGCGACTTCCCAAAGCTTCCCCGCAGGGGTAAGCTACGAATCGGGTTATCATAGCAGAGAACAGGTTCAAAGTCAATGGCTTGACCTGGTCTTCCGCATGATTGCATTATAACAAAATCCGCAAAATTGTTTTCGAAATCCGTTGCGATAAATTTCGCAACACATCTTTGTCGGCAAATCTCGGTGGGGGTCGAGATTTGCCGACAAGACAAACGCCGAGCCAGCAGGCGCGCTTCGGGGGTGGAACCCGAAGCTAACAAAGATTCAATTCAGATTTTGTTCATAAAATTCTCGAACTTCGCAAAGTAAGTCGTACCAGATTAATAAAAAAGTGAGCTGAAGCTCACTTTTTTATTAATCTGGTACGCCCGGCAGGACTCGAACCTGCGACCTAGAGTTTAGAAAACTCTCGCTCTATCCAGCTGAGCTACGGGCGCTAACTATCTATTTTTAAATGTTCGGGTCCCCCGGACTCGGCCACCGGTAAATTTCTGCTGAAATTTCCGTCGGCCCCGGCTCGGCGCCGTCGCGCCTGCGCTTCTTTCGCATTCCGCCTGCGAAAGCCTGCGACCTAGAGTTTAGAAAACTCTTGCTCCCCGCCCGAACGACCGAGTCGTTCAGTCGGGCGGGTATCCAGCTGCCCCGACGATCCGTGAGATGTCGGGACTCCGACCGAAGCGTCGGAGAGCTACGGGCGCTTATTTACTTCGAGCGAAGTCGAGAAGTTTCAGTCGCTCGATGTTCTCGCTTGTTCTAAAGAACTGCGCTCGAGTGGAGCGGGTAGCGGGAGTCGAACCCGCATCATCAGTTTGGAAAACTGATATAATAACCGCTATACGATACCCGCATTTGAACAAACCCATAATAACCGATTTGAGTAATGATTTCCAGAGTAGAAAACTATACAAGAGACATACACTATATTCGCCAAAAAATTTGATTATATGATACAATAAGCCTATGGGCACAAACAAAAAAACTATTAATAAAGAAAAGTCGGAAGAAAAAACGGAAGATCAACTGGAAGAGCAAACGGAAGAGCAAACGGAAGAGAAAGAAGGTGAAGCAACGGGGCAAGAAGAAAAAGAGGAGCGGGAAGACGGGGACGAAGAAAAGGAGATACAAGAGCCATCGGAAGAAAAAACGGAAGATCAACCGGAAGAGCAAACGGAAGAACAGTCAAAGGAACAAGTGAAAGAGCAAGCACCTCCTCAAGTCAAGAAAAACACAGAATTTCATTGCTCAATCGATAATCCTAATGCTGCTGCTCCAGAAATTATTAACAACCTAATCGAAGATGCTCTAAAGCATAGGGCTTCGGATGTTCATATCGAACCTCAGCATAAAGAAGTTGTGGTGAGGTTTAGAATTGATGGGGTTTTATACGAAATCTGCAAAATTCCGAAGTTAAGTTATGAAAACATTCTTAATAGGGTAAAAGTCCAAGCTCACCTCAGAGTTGACGAGCATTTTTCGGCCCAAGACGGCTCTCTGCGACACGATTTAAAAGAAAATGTTATTGATGTCAGAGTCTCGATTGTACCGACAATTGAGGGAGAAAAGATTGTCATGAGAATGTTGGCCGTCTATGTTCCCAATTTATCATTGGAAGATCTGGGAGTATCCGAAGAAGATCAGCAAAAGCTTCTCAGGGCAGTCAAGAAACCCTTTGGCATGATCCTGGCTGTCGGTCCGACCGGTTCAGGAAAAACAACTACTCTTTATGCGCTTTTAAAAACACTGAGAGTTTCAGAGATTAATCTGACAACAGTTGAGGATCCGGTTGAGTACAAAATCTACGGAGCTAACCAAATTCAAGTCAATTTACAAACGAATTTAACTTTCGCCAAGGGTCTTCGGTCTATCGTCAGACAAGACCCCGATGTCATTTTAGTTGGAGAAATCAGAGACGACGAAACGGCCGAGATGGCAGTCAACTCGGCTTTAACCGGTCACCTGCTTTTCTCCACCTTTCACGCCAATGATGCCGCAACCGGCATTCCCCGCCTCCTTGATATGGGAATCGAACCATTTTTACTTGCTTCCACCCTCGAAGTCATCTCCGCACAGAGACTGGTTAGGAAAATTTGTGAAGAGTGCAAACAAAAAGCGACTTTTGATCTAAGGAAGCTAGAAACGTTTCTACCCAGTGTAGGCAAATATTTTTCTAGCAAAAATTTATCCGCTTATATGGGAAAAGGTTGTAGCCACTGCAACAACAAGGGCTATCAAGGAAGGACTGCGATTTATGAAATTATCACCATAACTCCGGAGATGCGCGATCTAATTTTGAGGAATCCCTCCTCTCAAGAGGTCGCTCAACTGGCGAGAAAGCAGGGTTCAAAATCGCTTTTTGAGGATGGAGTGGAAAAGGTAAGAGAAGGCATCACTACCCCCGAAGAACTATTTAGGGTCGCTTCTCCACCGGAAGTTGAATATCTTAGTTTCAAAGCAAAATCCAAATTAACCAAGCAAAGTAATGAGTCACCCGAAAAATCAAAGTGAAGATTTAATATTAAAAAAGCGCTCTCTTCCCGAAGATCAAATGATAGAAGAAGAGAAAGTAAGTAAGGTCAAACAGAAGACTGATGGTGTTGATGATTCCGAAGTATCAGAAGAAACGGGACAAGAAATCGAAAAGCCGGAGAGCCAAAAAAAGCCCGCTCAAGACAAAAAAATTCAGAAAAAAGAAGAAACAGAAGAAGAAGTCAAGACAGAAGAAAAGGAAGTGCCTAAGCCCAAACAAGAAGAGCCCAAAAAAGAAACAACTGGTGCAAAAATTCGAGGCCAAAAAGCTTCATTCTCCCATATTGGTATGGGACAGGATAGGGTGTATTTTATTGAAAATCTGGCTATGCTTTTATCTTCTGGAATGAGTATTATTACCGCGCTAAATTCGATTGAGGCAGGAGTTAAAAGTCGGGGAATGAAAAATATAATTAAGGAACTAAAGAGCGAGGTCAACGAAGGAATTCCTGTTTGGCGGGCAATCGATAATACAAGACTCCTCTCAGCTCACTCGATATCGTTAATCAAAATCGGCGAAGAATCTGGAAGACTACCGGCTAACCTCAAGGTTATTGCAATCCAGAATCAAAAGGAAAGGATGTTTAAATCGAAAGTCACCTCCGCTCTTTTATATCCCGTTATTGTTTTGTTTTTTACTCTCATTGTGGGAATAGGAATTGCTTGGTTTATTCTGCCAAAACTTTCAGGCACATTTAAGTCACTCGATTTAAAACTCCCCGTCACGACCAAGATTCTACTGAGTTTTGGGGATTTTTTAGACAAAAATGGAATGATCGTTGTTCCTGTCGGTCTCATATTACTGTCAGTTTTATTTTATTTTATTTTCTTCTTCGGTAAGACAAAATTTCTCGGGCAAAAAATTATTTTTCGCATACCCGGAATAGGAACTTTAATTCAACAGGTGGAGCTCTCAAGGTTTGGTTTTGTACTTGGAACCCTACTTTCGGCTGGAATGCCGCTCGTTAACGCTTTGGCATCCCTTGAGGAAATCTCGGGATATTTCGCCTTTAAAAAATTCTATATTTTTTTGAAAAAAAATATAGAACTAGGAAATTCATTCAAGAAAAGCTTCATAAGCTATAAGCATTCTGATAGACTCATTCCCTTTCCTGTTCAGCAAATGATTGTTGCTGCCGAGCAATCTGGCGGATTAGAGGACACTTTATTAGCTATCGGAAATAATTTTGAAGAAAAAACCGATATCACCACTAAGAATCTTTCTGCAATATTAGAGCCAATATTACTGTTTGTCATCTGGGCAGTCGTTGTTTTTGTCGCCCTGTCAGTGATTACGCCTATTTATAGTCTGCTTGGTGGAATTCACAACTAAAATGAGAAAAAAATAAAAATTCAAGCATTTACTCTCATTGAGGTCTTGTTGGCTACAGGTTTAATGCTGGCGATTGGGGCAGTTTCTATTAGCGTTAGCCAGGATCTTTATTTGAAAAACGATTTAGAGATTGCCACTATCTCGCTTTCTCAAACCGTCAGGGAAGCTCAAATGATGGCTAAGGAGGGATACCGCGATTCTCGCTGGGGTGTAAAAGTACAACAAGAAGAATTAACCTTATACAAAGGTACATCGTATGATTCCAGAGATACAATATTTGATGAAAAAATCACTATACCCAAGGGAGTTGAAATAACCGGAGTTGATGACTTTAATTTCTCGAAGCTTGAGGGAGAACCGCAAACCAGCGGTAATATTAGTCTTAAAATAAGTTCGTACGAAAATAATATTTCAGTCAATGAAAAAGGAATTCTCAGTTATTAAATTAAAGGCATTTTCCCTTATTGAGGTGATCTTGGCAATAGCCCTGTTTTCGCTTTATTCAACCTCTATTATTGTCTTCATCACGCATGGCGAGGAAAGCATTCTAAGGGTTGGGCAAAAAGCAAAAGCGAGTTTTCTGGCTGAGGAGGGAATTGAGGCCACAAGGGCAATTAGAAATGAAAACTTTGAAAATTTAATCGACGGTTCATATGGTATAGATTCAGTCTCGGGTAAATGGCAACTGGTTTCCTCACCGACTCAAATTGATGGCTTTAGCAGAGAAATTACTATCTCAACAGTTGATAATAATACAAAAAAAATCACCTCAAAAATAAGTTGGTCAAAAAGAGACGGTTCGAGCACATTTCTGGAATTCCTGACACAATTAACCAACTGGGACTCATACTCGGGAGTTCCTGGATTCGGAGATTGGAGAAATCCTTTCATGGAATCTTTTTTGACTCTAACGGGCGGCAAAGATGGAATCAAGGTTCAAGTTAAAGATAATTTTTGTTATGTAGTGAGAGATAGCGCCGCTGATAGTTTTGTTTCTATTGATATAACAGATACCCTGCATCCACTGCTTGGTTTTGAAAATAACCTCAAAGACAACCCGAAAAATCTTTATATCAATAATGATCTGGCCTTAATCGCAACCAAGAGTAATTCGGCCGAGCTCCAAATTGCTGATATATTAGATCCTACTTCTCCAATTATGAAGGGGGAGTTCGATGCCGAGGGCAACCCAGATGCCTCGGGAATTTACGCTAAGGATAACTATGTCTACTTAACTAGATTAAATGGTAGTGGACCTGAACTGCTGATAATTGATGTTTCTGATCCTGATTATCCTCAAAGTCTTGGTTCATTGGAACTAGAGAAAAATGCCAACGAGATTGTTGTTTTGGGGGATTTTGCATACATTGCTTCCGGACCTAATGGCTATCAGCTAATGACTATCGATATAAAAGACCCAGCCCAGCCCAGCGTAGTTGGACACTTTAGCCTACCGGAGGACCAAAATGCCCTGACAATAGCGGGATTCGAAAGTACAGTCATTATTGGTACAGAAAAAGGTGTGATTTACGCCTTTGACGTTACCGACCCAACCAACCCCTTAAAAAAAGGCGAAATTGCTCTGCGGGATAATGCTAATAATAAAGTTAACGACATGGCTCTAGGTCTGGACAACCACTATATTTTCACAGTTTCCGATGTTCCAAATCGCGAGTTTCAAGTTTACGACATCTCCGATATATCTTCTCCTTTCTTTATAAGTTCTTTTGATACTCCAAACGCGCTGTTTGGAGTTGCCTATGATAATGCCAAAGATAGAGCCTTTGCCGTTGGAACGGCAAACGAAAAATCGCTTATTATAATTGCGCCAAAGCAGCAACAACCATGAGAATTAATAAAAAACTAAGATGTTTTACTCTGCTTGAAATACTTCTTTATGTAGCAATGGCAAGTATAATAACCCTGTCAATCGCTGTTTTAGTTACCGATGTTCTGCAGCTAAGAGAAAAAAACAGGGCGATTTTGGAGGTTGAGACTCAAGGAACACTTTTAATGCAAAATTTGACCCAAACGATCCGAAATGCCCGTAGTGTTACATCTCCACTTATTCAATCCAGTTCCCAAGTACTTGAAATTTCATCCGATGATGCACCGGCAAATCCAACAATCTTTGAAGTAACAGGTGATTCAATAGGAATAAAACAAGCGGGACAAGTTGTAGCGACCCCACTTTTATCCGAGAAAGTAGCAATTAAAGATGTTAGCTTTGAGAACCTATCCGACAATCCCGACAAGCCTGATTCAATCAAAATTAATTTTACTTTATATTATAAAACCAATGAAGCTCGCGGCGGTTATGGTTATGAAAATAAATTTTATTCTACAACTACTATAAGAAATATACTTTAAAATGAAAAGTTTTGTTACATTGCTAGCAGTTATCGTGATCGGAACGGTAGGCGCGGGAGTAGCCTCCTCATTGATTTTTCTTAGCACGGGCAATATCAAAGTAATCGAACACCTGGTCGAATCTCAGAGAGCAAAAAATTACGCTGACGCCTGTGCCGAAAAGGCTCTTAATTCAATTAAACTAGATACCAACTATCAGGGCAATGAAACAATTAGCTTCACTGACGGTAAGTGCTACGTCATGCCCATAATTAATGCTGGATCGCAAAATCCGACGATTCGGGTTGAAGGTGACTCGGTAGATGTCAAAAGAAAAATCGAAATCTCCCTTGAGCAAACCAATCCCCAAATCAAAGTTGGCCGCTGGGAAGAGGTTCCTGATTTTTAGCTCTTGCATATCACAATTTTATGCTATAGAATTTAATAAATAAGGAATAAGGAGGAAGTATGAGAAAACGTTTGAAAGGGTTTACGCTTCTTGAGATTTTGTTGGTGATTGCCATTATTGCGATTCTAGCCGCAATCGTGATTATCGCAATTAACCCAGGTAAGCAATTAGCTGAGAGCAGAAATGCAGAGCGTTCGAGCGAAGTCAACACAATCCTTAACGCTGTCTATCAGTATTCCGTTGACAATAGCGGCAATGTTCCTGGAGGAGTTGGGGCAACCGCAACAGAGATTTGCGCAACAGGCGCTGCCTCTTGCGCGGGTTTAGCTGACCTATCGGCTTTAACCGCAAGTGGAGAATATATTGTTGCAATTCCGGCTGATCCAGGCGCTTCTGGAAACGGAAGTGGTTATACTATTCTACGAGACGCCACCTCTGGAAGAATCACTGTTTCTGCTCCAAGTGCAGAGCGAGGCGCTACAATCAGTGTGACCAGATAACAAGATCGTTAACTCGAAAAAAAGACCCAAGGTTGGGTCTTTTTTTCGGGTAAATAACTGTTTGGTCGGGGCGCCGAGACTCGAACTCGGAACCTCCGGCTCCCAAAGCCGGCACTCTACCAATTGAGCCACGCCCCGATCCTTGATATTCTACCCTGAAACCTGGGATTTTTCAATCCCTCTTGATAATATTATAGAACGTTTTGCGTTAAATTACTCTGTCGTCTTACCATCAAACTC